>JANXAX010000022.1 GCA_025062175.1 Anaerolineae bacterium
CGGCGCTGTGCGAGCCATCCGCATACGTGCGCTGATCCGCATCGATGCCGCTTGCCAGCGGCGTGTCGGTCGGGCCATCGCCAGGCTGGCTGTCGTAGTAGGGCAGGAACACCTGATTGCTGAAGCGCAGGTTGGCGCCGACGGTATCCGTGACGCGCGCCACGACCTGCAGCTGCAGCGTCTTGGTGTTGGTGTAGTTAAATGCGCTCGGGCTCGTGCCGGAGATTACATTGATCCTCCAAGTGATGACGCCAGTGGCGCCGGGCGTCGGCCAAGCGGTGACCTGGGAGCCCGCGGGCGCGCTCAGCAAAGCCGAGCTTACATAGCTCAGCTCGCTGGGAAGCACATCGCTGATGACTACATCATAAGCGGGTGTGCGGCTCTGGTTGGAGATGGTGATGGTGTAGGTGACCAGGTCGTTCGCCCCGACCAGGCAGCCCGCGTCGCCCAGGCGCGTCACAAACACATCGTCGAAGCGACAGCTATTGGCAGCACAGTTATTAGCATAAAAGCCGACCGAGCCCGTCAGGATGGGCGAGGGATCGGTGACGGTAAACAACGACACGCCATCGAGGTACACCCTCAGCTGTGCCCCTTCGGCACGCACTTCAATATGATACCAGCGATTGACGGTGGGGGTGGTGGCAACACTGGCCAGAGTAATAGAGGCCGTGCCGGAGACCTTCTGCAGACTGATATTGCTGAAGCCCTCGTCGTTCTGCCGCAGGCGCACCCGGTAGTAGCGTGTGGCATCCTGATAGCGGAACACCAGGCCGCGGCTGGAGGTGCTATCAACCGACTGCACCATCGCGCTGTAGCTGAAGTCACCAGCGTTGAATCCGCTGCGCACCAGCACAGCATCCGTGGTGTCAGTAGTTGGTTGGACATATCCGAAGGTGATGTGTGTATTCCAAAGACCCGCGTTGGAGAACCAAAGGGTTGGCAGAACGGAGGTGTTGAAGGCCTCCTCCAGCAACAATCCAGCGCAACCACCCGGCGTGACGTAAGTCTTGTTGATGTGCAACAGCGGCTGTGCCACATAAGAGGTGGCCGTCACGTCGAGAGTTTGCGAGATGGACGAGGCATCATATCTCCCCCGGTCGAGGTCGTTCCAGTACAGGAATCCCCTGTTGTTGAGTGTCGCGCCCCATGGATCCGGCCAGCGTGTAGTGCCGTTGAGGTCGATGCCGGTGAGCTGTGCCCGGAAGGTAGTGGTCACATAACCGGTGATGGATGCGGTAGCGTTGTCTAGAGGATCGAGCCACCATTCGATCGTCTCGACAGGGGGGACGTTTTCTTTGGGACCCACCCGCGGGTTGACCGTGGAAGTATACCCTTGTACACCATCAGGTCGACTATCGAAAGTCGTCGTCATAGCCGCCAGCGGGTCGGGCGAAGTGAAGGGCATCGTGCTGGTCACCTCAAAAGTGCCGATCACATAGCGTACGCCGGCGGGCAGGTCGTCGTAGAGATACGGCCACGGCACGGAGAGCCCGGGCGGCACCTGGACTACCAGGGTATAGGTGACCACGTCACCCACTTTGAGAGGATCTTCAGGGATGCTGCTGGGCCGGACCGTCTTGGTGAAGACGAGGTTGGCGCTGCGCACCGAGGCGCTGTCGGTAGCGACATAGTTATTCACCCCACCGGAGCCGTCGCGCTCCTGGCCCACCGGGTTGTCCGGCGTGCTGGTCCAGGTGGTCGTCGCGCGGTTGGTCAGGGTGATGTTCGGCGACGCACCCTGGAGGCGCGCCGTATAACTGACCACGCGCGAGGTGCCGTTCGGGATGACGGCGAAGGTCCAGGTGAGCGGACGGGCCGTCGGCCCACTGTTGCCATCGCCGCCATACAGGGCGGTGACAGTGATGCCAGACGGCACGGCGTCGGTGATGAGCACATCATACGCCGGCCAGCTGCCATTGTTGGTGACAATCAGCGTATAGGTCAGAACTGCATTGCCGTTCAGGTTGGCCAAGCTGCCGGTAGAACTGCGCACCTCCTTGTCCAGCTGCAGTTTGGGTTCCCGAATGTCGACATCGGCAGTATCGCTATATGTGTAACCACGACCATCGTCAACATAACGCACCTGGAGGGAGTTGGTACGAGTCACGCCATCCCGATTGGCAGCGATGTTCTGAATGACCGCGGTGAGCACGCCGTCCACCTGCACCGTGCCCGAAAGGTCGCCCAGGCGCCAGATCACACTTCCGGAATTCAGATAACCAGGGGTCGAGGTGGGGGTAGACGAGATGACGGTCGGCCCTCCGCTGTCCCCATCATAGGTGTATGTCAGCACCGCGGCGACATAGCCCAGGCCGGTGGGCAGGGTATCGGTCAGGGTGAGCTGCTCGTATACAGCGTCCTCGTCGGGCAATGTCAGCGTAAAGGTGAAGACCACCAGGCTGCCGATCGTGCCGGTCTGCAGTGCCAGGCCTTTGTCGAATTGTTGCATCAAGGTGACGTGCGCCTCATCTGAGGCGGAGGCACTCACACAGCCTGTGTCACACGCAGCCGTGACGGTGACCACGTCGCGGTTGCGGCCGCTGCTGACCAGCACGGCGCTCACCTGGGCAGTCCACACCCCGCCGGCAGGGATGGGCTGCGGCGTCCACGTGATCACATTGCCCAGGAGGGTGGGCGAGCTGCCATCCGAGCCGGAAGTAGCGGTGACGGCGTTAAAAGAGGTGTCCACCACGTCGGTCACCAGCGGGTTGTAGGCGATGCCCGTGCCGGTGTTGGTCACCCGCAGCGTCCACGTGATGCGTTGCCCCACCTGCGCGTTCAACGTCGCCGGCGACTTGCTCACGGTTAACTGCGGACCGATGACGGAGACGGGCGCGCTCGCCGTGATACGGTACGGCCCAGTGGCCGTACAACTATCCGCGTCATCATACTGGAACACGACTTGGTTAGTGCCGCTGGGAGTGGCACACGTTCCACTTGCACTGCTGTTGCGCACTCGTAACGCAATGGTCGTGACCCCGCTGGGCAGCCATCCCCATGTGTACACTACGCTCTGGCCCAGGCTGATGACCTCCGAGAAGGGGATGCTGGAGGTAATCGTGTCGCTGTAGACATAGCCGCTCGGCAGCGTGTTGGTCAGAACGGCGTTATGCGCGGGCGGACCGTCGTTGCGCAAGGTGATGGTCAGCACGCCGCCGCACTGGTGCAGAGTGCTTGGCGGGATCTCCGTGACCATCCCTGGCGAGTCGAAAATGGGGCGGGTGCGCAGACGCGCCTCCGCCGAGGCGTGCTCGCGGCAGACGACATCGGCCTCGTCACAGCCCCACGTGGCGGTGAAGGCGTTGGTGGCATCCACCTCCGTACAACCTCCGCCGTTGACCGTAGCGGTGACCAGCGCGTTGAAAGTTGTATTCGCGCTCAACGTCCCCAGATTCCAGACCAACACGCTGCCGTTCACCGAGGTCGGCGCGGGGGAGGCACTCGAGAACGTCAGGTTGGCGGGCAGGACATCGGTCACCACGGTGTTATAGGCGTGCGCCGTGGCGCTGGCGTTGGTCAACGTCACCTGCCATTGCACCTGATCCCCCGGCGAGGCGTTGACGCGGGCACCCCACTCCGAGCCAGTGGTCAGGTTGCGCCCTTGCTTGCGCGCGGTGACGCGCGGTGGATCCATCGGCATGGCAAAGCTGCTCGCCTGGGAACGGCGTGCCTCACCACACACATCCTCGTAGCCTGCCTGGATAGTGATGTTTCCTCCGGCGAAGGTACAGCTGGCCCGCACGTCGAAGCGGATCCAGACCGTCTCGTCCGGCGCCAGCCTAGCCAAGTTGGTGATCTGAGCGCTGGACCACACCAGCGGGCCGAACGGTGCGCCGTTTGGATCGCTGCCCGCGGCCCAGGCGCTCTCATCGGGCGGCGCGCTGCCCCGTCCGATGGCGACGCGCGTGCTGCCTGCCACGTAGACCATCCCAGATGGCAACGTCTCCGTCACCCGGGCGTTATAGACGCTGAGCAGACCGGCGTTGCGCACCGTCGCCGTCACCGTGCGCGTGGTGCAGTCGGCCAAGGGAGTCAAAGCGACGTTGGTGTTGATCAACAGCGTCGGGGGCAGCACCACCCGCGACGTGCGTTGTGGACCGCTCAGGCAGGTTTCTCCCAAACAGCCCTGCGTGCCGGAGAAGACGTTGGTCAGGTCCTCACACCCGATGATCTCGGCGGCGTACGTGATCACGTACTTCTCGCCCGGCAGGAAGCGCAGGTCGCTCCAGGTCACCCGATGCGCAGAGGTGACAGGCGGACCGGCCAGGGCAGCCGAGCCCATCGTGGAGGTCATCGCCGAGCGCAGGTAGCGCAGTCCGCTGCCCAGGACGTCGGTCAGCACCACGCCATAGGCGGCGCCCGAGCCCGAATTGATCGCCGTCAGCGTCCAGGTGACGACATCGCCGCTGGCGTAGATCAGCTCGGGGAACTTGTACATGATCGGCAAGGGGCGCAAGATGATCGGCCTGTCGAGCACCCCGCCGGCCCGACACGTCCCTTCAGAGACCGCGTTATCACGGCATGCATCGTCGTAAGCCAGCGTCGCCGTAAACGCCCCATCCGCGGCCTGGCAACGCAGCTGCATGCGCAGCGTCACCGAAGCGGTCGATGCATTGGCAAATTGGTCGCCGTAGTCGAAATGGTAGCCCGCGGCATCCGAGATCACCTGATTCGGAGTCACATTGTCAAAACCGACGACTTCCAGGATGGCGTATGTCGAAGTGGGCACATCCAGCCGGACATCGTAGGCCGGCGCCGCTGAAGTGCGGGTGAGATTCAGCGTGACCGTGTAAGTGCCGCATGGGTTGACCACCGCATCGGCCGGCGTGCGTGCCATGCTCACCGTCATCCGCGGGGCGCGGCTCGAGACGAACACCCCCTCTTCGAGGATGCCGTCCGCGCCGCATGGACCGACCGTCGCCGCCCCCGTGTTGAAATACGTCCAGTCGTACCAGGTGTGGTCCGAGCAGGGGGCAGCCGAAGCGGTAGTGGTGCGTAGATCATAGCGCACGATCAACGTGGTACCCGTCACCGGCGTGGCTACGTCGCTGAAGGTGATCACCAGCTGCGGGGCCGTGATGATCGCCTGGGCGTCTAGGGGATAGGTTTCCGTGCCGCTGATCACGAATGCCTGCAAGGTGCCCGGGACATACTGCTGCGCGTTGGCGAGCGTCTCGGTCAGCACCATGCGTCCCCAGGAGGTGTTGATAGGACCAGAGAAGTGGTAGGTATTCGTATAGGTATAGGTCGAACAGGTGTCTGCACTGGCCGGTGCCACTTCTTTGGCCGCGGCGACGCCGATATCGCATTGCACCTGCGTGCTGGGCGAAGACTCCGCATAGAGGTCGCAGTTCTGGCAATCGGTGGCGCGCACCTCCACACGATTGGTCATGCTGGCGCCACAGTGAACGCAATTACCCTCCACATCCGGCTGCGGCGACTTCAGCACAGGACGGAAGGTGGTGGTGCCCGTCGGCACGTCCTTCCACACCAGATAGACTTGATTGCCGACCGTGATCACCTGAGCGCCGTCAGTGGAGACGACCGTCCAACTCAGCGGCACGGTGTCGGTGACGCGCAGCGTGCCGCTGACGTTGATAGCGTTGACCACAATAGTTGCTGTGACGACATCGCCCAGCTGGATCTCGGGTGGCATCGCCTTGCTCACCGACAGCTGCGGTACATTGCCACGACGCACCCAGCGGCCGGTGCGCACCGGTGGCTCGAAGAGATTGCCACACGCGTCATAATAGCGAGGACGATAGACGAGCGCGCTGCCGTCGCTGCCCACACATGCCTGGGGGAAGCTGGCATCGAAGGTCAAAGTGTAGACCCCACCTGCCGGCAACGTGTCGGTGAGGACAAAGCCGGGTTGGGGAGATATGGTGTAAATAGCGCCACTCGTCGGGGTGATGACCAGAGGTCTCAGATCGACTCCGAGGAAGGGTGTATAGGCAGTGCCGCTCCCGATATTGCGCACCGGCATCGTGAAACGTCCGAGATTGGTACAGTAGTCAATCTGCAGCTCGGGCGGCGTAAATTCCAACAGAGGCTCTTCGGTCAGCAGGTCGACGCTCGCCTTGGCCATCTCGGTCTGGCACGCTGTTGTACAGCCCCATGTGGCAGTCGCCGCGTGCTCCAGGCCGGAACAGCCCACCACCCGCGCCACTAAGGGGAAGGTCACCACTGCGCCCGCCGGAATGGTGCTGTAGCTGGCCTCGGTGGAGCCGCCCACAAACTCCAGACCGATCGAGAGCACGTCGGTCACGCGCACATTCGAGACAGTGCCATAGCCTGTGTTCTGCACCATCACCGTCCAGGTGACCACATCGCCGATGCGCGCCGGGATCACATTCGGCAGGATGCGCAGGGTGATCGCACCCGGATTGACCATAAAGTCGGTGTAAATCGTGAAAGGCTCCCGCCCGTCTTGGCTGATGGTCGCCACATGCTGACCCGAGACGGCGTTGCAGTCAGCGGTGAAGCTGTCTTGGAACACGCGGGTTTCATATGGCGCCAGCTGGCCGATGGAACGCGATCGTTCGCGTGGGCTGAAACCGGTGGGCATGCTGCTGGTCAACACGACGTTGGTGGCTGTAATGCCGTCGTTGGTCACCACGATGGTGTAGGTGACCTGTTGACAGGGTTCGATCTCCTTCGGCCCGGAGACGGTCACATTGCTGGGCTGGATCGTGAAATGCGGTGCGCTTGCGCCCTCTGCTGTGCTGGAGACACGGTACCATGCTGGCAGGACAGCGTTCTTCGGGGGCATCATACGGTGTGATGTGTCGACCCGCGTGGACGGGACACGCATGGAGTGCGCGCGGTACCAGGCCGGGAGCACGGAACGCGCTGTGGGATCAACCGCGGTGACGGGGACAAGCGCTCTCGCATCCACGCGGGTGTGCCTCTGCGCCTGAAGTGCTTCAAACCGCTGCGCCGCCGTGCGGTACCAGATGGGCAGGACAGCTGTGGCGTTGCTACGCGCGTGAAAGCTCGCCGTGACCACTGCCGGACCTGTCGCGTCTAGTGACCCAACGACCCGGTCAGGCGCGGCGGCCTGCAGCGCATCGGGCGTCGGCAGCAGACTGCTCAACAAACAGAGAATGACAAAGAATGAATGCAAGATGCGCCAGGTAACCACGATGTCCCCCCTCCTCGAATATATGTGGAACGGTGTTATGTGCTCCCCAACGTCGGCGTTTATTGTGCCTCGGGAAGATGGGCGATGATCTCATCCACCGTCGGCCGGTCGAAGGCATCCCGCCCGACGTGAGACCAGATGATATGCCCGTCCCGGTCGATGACGAACACTGCCGGCGCTGCGACCCCATCTCCTAACCGGTCGAAAACGCCATATTGGGTGGCAACCGTATGATCCGGATCGGCCAAAATGGGGAACTCAGCGCCGGTGAGCTCTTGCATCCGCTTGGCCCGTGCCACGTCTTGCACCGCCAGCGCCAGCACTTCGGCGCCGCGTTCGCGGAAGCGCTGGTAGTTTGCCTGCAGATCCACGATCTGCTGCCGGCAGGGTCCTCAGGTTTGCCCTCGATAAAAGACCAGCACCACCGCTGCGCGATGGCGATAATTGCGCAGCGTAACCGATATGCCTTGCGCGCTGCTGAGAGTGAAATCCGGCGCAACTAGGTGCGTTTCTTGCGCCGGGGATGGGGCTTTTCGCACTACCGCGGTTGTTGGGGAGGATGTGACTTCGGGCCGCGCCACGGTGGGCGCAATATCTTCACCCCAAGGGATTCCACTCACCGCATACACGACAATCGAAGCATCCGCCCGTGCCTGTGTCAGCCAGCGGTCGAAATCGCCGTGCCGGGCACGCAGGGTTTCCATTCCGCGCTCGACCAGGATCAAACGGGCTGTGTAATCGATCAAGTCGGCCCAGCGCAGACCATGGGAAGCCAATATCTCGTTCAGGCGCTGATCACCAATGCCAAAAGCCTCTTGGATGCGCCGGACGCGCGCCTCCGCCTCGGCAATGGGCAAGGGGACAGACTCCAGCTGAGCGGCGCGTAGGATCACCTGCTCGTTGATCAGCCGTTGCAGAGTCTCTTCGGCAGAGGGCAAGGGTTGCTGGGTCAGCTGGCTCATCACGCCATCCAGTAACAGGGCAGTGCGCCATCTGGCCTGCGTGATGGTGACATCATCCACGCGCGCGATCACGCTATCAGCCGAAGTCGCACGGGATTGTGTAGGTGTAAAATCTGGCGAAAGGGTTGGGGTCGATGATACGCTTGGGGAAAGCGGGGTGTTTGTGTATACCGGTTGTGAGGAGGGTGAAATCATCACTAAAGAGGTTGTATCAGAGGACACCGGCACAGACGCCAGCTGCTCCATCAGCCAGAACAGAGCCACCAGCGCCAAGAATGCCAAACCCATCGTGACAGCTATCGCGCGCGACCGATGTCTCATTTATATGACCAAAGAGGTTACGTAAGTATATTATCACATAACTGGATCGATTTGTCAAGGGAATGTGACCAAGGGTTGCTGAAAAACGTCTTAGTTACCTCTACACCCCACTTTTCTACGAAAATCTGAGTATATAAGAGACTTTTTGACACCCTTGGTGATTGAGGGCAGGGCTTTTCCCTCTTCAAAATATTTCTCCACCCAGGGAAGGAGCAGACTTGACTCCCAATCCGGACGCGTTGCCAGCGCCCGCGGTCCGTAGCACTCTCACGCTCGACAGCCTGGGAAACGTACGGCACCCTGTTCGAGGTTTTCCAGCACGGGCCAGTCGATCGCAACGCCGATGTCATCCAGCGCCAGAAGGACGGCCCCCACGACCGGCTCGAAACGCGGCAATACAACCTGCGCTTGGGGCGCTGTGGCGATGACGGTGTCTCGAAAAGGGGATAGGATCAGGTCACCCGCCTTGAAGACGCCACCACAAGGCACGACCGCAAAGGATTCTAATGCCATATAAAGGCGCCGGATCACCGCAACCGCCAGCTCACCCAGCGCCCGACCGGCCGAGGCGAGGATATGCTGTGCCGCATGGTCACCTTGCTGGGCCGCGCGTACCACCAAAGGGCACAACCCGGCAATCTCATGGCGCAGCAATAGGGAATTCCCGGGCCTGGCCTTGCGCACCACCGCGCCGGCATGCGCCCCTTCCGCGCTTGAATCGGAGCCGATGCCTATCAGGTGGGCTGCATCCTGGACCGCCATCATTCCATGGGAAGCGCGGAAAACCATTTCCCACGCATTGCGCAGGCCGAAATGGTCGAAGATCATCTGGGTGAGCAGCGTATCTTCCCCACGACCGTCATGCGCACGCAACACGGCGCGCATCGCTTGCATCCCGACCCAGTAGCCACTCCCTTCATCATCCAGAACAGCGCCCCAGCCACCGGCTGTGGCCGAGTGTCCTTCTTTCGTCCAACCGCGGGCACTTGATCCGACGCCGGCATCGACGATGACCCCGATGTGTCCTTCGCCCCAGTAATGGGCCGCCCAACGGGCCGCCTCCCCTTTGGCCACCTCTAAAATCCGGTGCACTGTCAGCGTCTCGAGCGCTTCATCGATTGCGGCAGCATCCATCGGCGCGCTGATGCACAGCACCGCAATCGGTGTTCCCAGCAGTCCACCCGCCTCGAGCGCCATCTGCACGGCCCGGCGCAGCGCATGGATGGCCGCGGAACGCTCGATATAGTTGAGATCAACCGGTCCGGCGCGGCCATAACCGCGCAGCTGACCGGTCTCGTCGGCTGCGAGACAGGTCACCTTCGATCCGCCTCCGTCCACACCCAGCACGTACCGCATTATCTCGCTTCCTCTCCCACACCCTTCGTGTCGGGTCAGATCACGGGTGATAGACAGGGCAGTGGCTCAGCCGCCGGAGCGCCTCGAGCTTCTCCCGGTCGCCCAGCTTGGCACGCTCCACGGCTTGATGTAGGACCTGGATCGAACGATCGTACGTCCTGCGATCGACCGGGTAGGGATGCCCATCCTTGCCACCGTGCGCAAAGGCGAAGCGAGCCGGGTCACGAAATGAAGGCTTCGCACCATGGATAATCTCGGCCAACAGGGCCAGGGCGCGGATGGTCTTCGCGCCGACATGCGGGGCGCCAAGCAACTGCTCGAAGTCTTGCGGCTGGGCCTCGTATGCGGAGAGCAACGTGCTGGCGATGCGGTCGGGGTTGATGTCCTCAAGCAGGAGGCGGTGGCGTTCCGGAAGATCCAGACGTTGCAGGCGCTTCAGCTCGGCCAAGTTCTTCCACGGCTTCTCCAATGCCAGAGTGACGCTGGCCTGCCGCGCCTCCTCGGACTCATGCGCCACCATGTTAAGGGGCTGTCCAAATGCACTGGTGATGATGCCAGAGTGTGGTTCGTTCACGAATTCGCTCACTCGCTCGCTCAGCCAATGATAACGACGCGCCCAACGATTGGCCTCGTTCATTCCCTGCTGGATCACCACCCAGCGACCATCACGATCGAAGATAAAGCTGTGATGGTAGATCGAATAGCCATCCTGCACGGCGTTGTTATCCACCTTGGCGGTCATACGACTGGCATAGACCAGTCTCTCTGGGGACACGCGCAACTGCGCGGTGCGCGCCAGGATTTCGGCGGGTGTCTTGCGCGACGTTCCACCCTTACCACCTGCGATGAACAATCCGAGCTCAGATGCAATCGGCTTCCATGCCTCTTTCAGGGCGCCACACACTACCGTGGTCACGCCGCTGGAATGCCAATCATACCCCAGGACGCAACCAAACGCCTGGAACCAGTATGGGTCTGCCAGCCGGCGCATCAACTCCAGACTGCCATATTCATCCACGATGATGAGCGACAAGGCGCGCGCCAGCTGCACCATGCGCTCGAATAAGTAACGGGGTGCCTTCCCTGTGTGAAGGGGTAAGTACGCGATCCCGGTGCGCATGGCAATACCTCCTTCGGCCATCGATCTGCCGATTGCCATCCGGCCGTTTTGTGAGGCCCTTTTTCCTATGACAACGCGGTTCAGCCAAGCCCTGCCCCCGCTTGAGAGGGGGCACAGCCGACTCAAGCCCATTTTAGTCCACCCCCTATAGGGCGCAACTGCGCACCGACAAGCGGGTGCATCGCAAACGGGCAACGAATGGAAACAGCGCTCCATGGAGGGCCAGCGGTCGAAGTCGCGTCCGACGAGCGTGCCGCCAGACGTCCTCTTGCAGGGGGCCTTTCCGTACGCCACCACCCTATATATCCGGGCCGTGACCGTCTGGAAGCGATCAATTCATCGCGCGCCGGGATAACCGACCGGTCGTTCCTACGTACGTGGCTTGGCTTGAACCCCGTCCACGCCAGCGGACGGCTGGCCTTGGCCCCACGCGCGACGGCCTGTATCGCTCTGGCTGGTAAATCGCCGCGGCGCAGGAATGTCAGAGAAGCATCAGGCCAGCAGCTCGGGTGGCAGTTGATCGGCGGTGGGGAAGCTCGTCTGGGTGCCCGAAGCCTGCACGCTGATAGCGGCGATATAGTTGGCACGACGCATCGCCTCGGGCAGCGACTTGCCGGCTGCCAGGAAGTACGCCAGGCTGCCGATAAAGGCATCGCCGGCACCGGTGGTGTCGACGGCACGCACCGTAGGGGCCGAGACATACGTAGTGCCTTGCGCGTTGACCAGCAGGCTGCCCCGCTCACCCAATGTCAAGATGACAGCACCAGCACCACGTTCCATCAGCACCCGGGCGGCGCGTTCCGCCTCTTCGAGGGTGGTCACCGGCAGGCCGGTCAGCAGTTCCGTTTCACTTTCATTGGGACAGAAGATATCGCTGAGCTGGTAGAGTTCTTCGGGGAGCTCAGGTCGTGCCGGGGCTGGGTTGAAGATCGTAGTCACTCCCGCCTGACGGGCAATACGCAACGCGGCCAGAGTGATCTCGATCGGTATCTCCAGCTGACAGACCACTACCTGAGCGCCGGTGATCACCGGGCGCGCAGCTTCGATCTCTTCTACGGTGAGCAGATCATTAGCGCCGGTGACGATGATGATAGCATTATGGCCCTCCGGATCAACGGCGATCGGCGCCACCCCCGAGAACGCTTGATCGGTAAAATATACAAAGCGCGTGTCAATGTTCCACGCCTGGAAATTTTTCAGTGTGTTCTCGCCAAAAATATCGCGGCCCAGCTTGGTGACCATCGCCACTTCGCCCCCCAGTTTGGCGGCCATCACAGCCTGGTTGGCGCCCTTGCCGCCGAAGCCCATGTGAAAGCGGGTGCCGTGCAAGGTTTCCCCCATGCGGGGCAGGCGCGGTACATAACTGATCAGGTCGATGTTTGAAGCGCCTACAACGCAAATCTTGGGTCGTGCCATCGTTGTCCTGTCCCCCTAGTGCGTCGAGATAGTGTTGCATAACGATTACAGATGCTGGTCGGAAACAATTCTTATCGTCCTGGGTTCAAGACACCCACAGGCCCGCCGATTCCGACCCAGCTAACCCTTGACCGCCCCCATGGTCAGTCCGCGTACCAGGAAGCGCTGGAACAGCACCGACAGAACAATGCCAGGTATAATCGCGATCGTGCCGATCGCCGCAATTTCACCCCATAGAATCTCATGCCCGCCCACTAAGCTCGGCACGATAACCGTGAGGGTGCGCACCGAACGACGCGTCAGCAACAGCGCGAACATGAACTCATTCCAGGCGAAGATGAAGGAAAACAACGCCGTGGCGACCAGTCCCGGTGTGATCAGCGGCAACGCCACCCGAATAAAGGCGTCCCAATGGGTACATCCGTCGATCAGCGCTGCTTCTTCCATCTCGGGCGAGAGGTCATCGAAGAACCCTTTGAGCATCCAGATCACGAAGGGCAGGTTGAAGACCGTGTTGGCGATGATCAGCGCCCAGTGGGTGTCCAGCAATCGGAGTTCCTTGAAGATCAGGAAGAGGGGCAACGCCGCAGCCACAGGTGGAAACATGCGGGTAGATAGAATCCAGAATGACAGGTTCTCACCGCCTGTCTTGAAGCGCGAAAGGCTGTAGGCTGCCAGCGAACCGATCAACATCGAAACGATCGTTGTGGACAGCGCCACGATCAAGCTGTCCCGCAATCCTTGCAAGCCACCGCGACCATCCGGCGGCAACATCATCGCGTTAAGATAGTTGCGCGGGCTGAAGTCCCGCGGAATGAAAACCGGGGGGTAAGAGAAATACTCTGCCTCCGTTTTGAAAGAGGTGAGGAACATCCACACAACCGGAAACAGAAATAAAATCAGGGCGATGACAAGGATCACCGCGCTGACAAGCTTTTGTAGAGGCGACATTCGACGCATAGCTCTATATCTCTCCCCGCTGCCGCTTTTGGAAGCTGAGGAAGAATCGGGCGATCAGCGTGATGATGATGAGTTGAATGAAAGCCATCGCGGCCGTATATCCCAGACTGAAGAACTTGAATCCTTGGAGGTACGTATAGAAGCTAATTGTCTCCGTTACATTGCCGGGTCCGCCACCGGTGACCAAATACACGATATCGAAGAGCTTGAACGCATCCATAGCTCGAATCAGAATACCGATGATGATCACGGGTAACAGGAGAGGGAAGGTGATGCGCCAGAAAGACTGCCACGGCGACGCACCATCTACCTCGGCCGCTTCGTGCAGCTCCAGCGGGATGGATTGCAGGCCGGCTAACACAATCAGCATCAAAAAGGGTGTCCATTGCCAGACATCTGTCATCAGGATGGCAAAGAGCGCCACATTCGGGTCGGCGATCCAAGCAAATCCACGCCAGCGACCGCCGGTGATGAGCTCGATCACGTAATTGAGTGGCCCGAACTGATCATGATAGATCATGCGGAATTGGAAGCCGGCCACCACCGGGGCGATCATAACAGGTATAAGGAACAACGAAACCAAGGGGGTACGCCAGCGTCCCATGCGATTCAATAACAGCGCCAACCCTGTGCCGATGCCCAGCTGGATGCTGACGCCCAGCACGATAAGCACCGCGGTCACGCGCATGGAGGACCAGAAGCGACTGTCTTGAAAGAGCACCTTGATCAGGTTCTGCAACCCCACAAATTCAGGTGTAGCACTGGTGGTGAGCTCCCACGACATAAACACCAAACGCACTTCATAGAGCAGGGGGAAAATGGTGATGGCCAACAAGGTAATGATTGCCGGCGCCGCAAAAAAATAAGCTGTACGGCGCTTTCGAATCGTCCGTACCAGCGACTCAAACTGCCTTTCGAGATGTTTCATAACCTGTCTCACGCTGAGAAAATAAGATGTCGCTTCAGAGGAAGGGTGAGAGGTGCCTTTGCAGACGGACACCTCTCACCCTATGGCTGAGCAGCGGAATTACCGGATCAGCCCCAGGGCCTTGTACGCTTCGAGAGCCTTACCCCAGAGCTCGATTTGTTTCTCACGTCCCAGCTTATCCGTGATCTCGTTCCATTCTCTTGCCACGGCATCCAGCGCTTCCTGAGGGGTCTCCTGACCGGCAAGGGCTTTGTTGACATGCAGATCCAGGGAGTCCTCATATTGAGCTGCGCCGGGGATGAAGATCTCCGGATAGCCGTCGGCCATCGCTGCCTCGACACCCTTCAAGTAGGCTTGGGCTTCCTCAATACTAGCAAACATCGTATAGGCCTGCGGGTTGGTGAAATGGGTCTTGCGATAGGGATCCAGGCCAGTCAAGGGTGTCGAGACATTCTCCAAGCTGCGATCGTAGCTGACATGCTTGATGACCCAGTAGGCCGCTTCCTTGTTCTGCGAATCGGCGGCGACTGCGACCACGCGGCCCACCGGCATCATAGAGCGATGCACCACTTGGTCGCCGATCTTCCAGCCCGGCACGCGTCCCACACCGATCTTCCCCACAATTGCGGATTGGCTGGGGTCAGCACCCTTCTTAGGGACATCCGTCCACTGGACCACCATCGCCACGTTGCCTTTGAGGAATGCATCGCGCAGTTCATCGTAACCATAGCCTAGCACATCCGGTGGGGCGTTCTTCAGGCTGTCCACGAAGTTCTGCAGCGCTTTGACGGCGTTGGGCGAATTGACCAGCGGGTTCATCTGCTCGTCGAAGTACGGTTCGCCGAACGCAGCCCAGCGGTCCACGAACCACGCGAAGCTGAACCCGCGCTTGGCAAACTCGGCGGAACCGTAGAAATCGCGGTCCAGCACCTCGCCGGCCAGTTTCTCACCCTTCTTACGAGTGAAGAACTCGCCGATCTGCAGCCAATCCTCCCAGGTCTCGGGAGGAGCCAGATCCTTGCCGTACTTCGCCTTGAAGGCCGCTTGCTCCTCCGGATGTTCGAACAAGTCCTTGCGATACATCAGCATGTGCACGTCGCCGTCGATGGGGAGCGCATACACCTTGCCGCCGAACTTGCAATACAGCTCCCAG
The DNA here is from genome assembly GCA_025062175.1 of Anaerolineae bacterium. Lineage (GTDB taxonomy): Bacteria > Chloroflexota > Anaerolineae > 4572-78 > NAK82 > NAK82. The sequence continues at coordinate 15,364 of JANXAX010000022.1, forward strand.
AACGGCGCCAGCACATCAGCCGGATTAGGATCCCACACCGCTGCAGGCTCTTTGGCCATATACTCATCTAGCGGCTCCAGGTAGCCGTTTCCGGCGAAGTCACCAATGTAGGCGGGATAGAATGTCACCACATCAAACGCACCGGTGCCGGCGACGAACTCCGTCTTGAGCTTCTCATAGACACCTTCGAACGGCACCTCCGTAACCAGAATGGAAATGCCTGCCTTTTCGAAGTCACTCTTCCAGAATTCGTACGGCCTCAGATTGTGACCAGCATCGCCAACCAGATTGATCGTCACACCGCCGAAGCTGGGTGGATACTCCCATTTGATGACATCGAGGGGCGGTGGCGCAACTGGGGTTTGTGCCGGGGGAGCAGAGAACGATGGAGCAGCGAAAACACTGAACCCTAAAACCAATCCAAGGACGAGGAGCAATCGCATCAAACTAAATCGGCCTTTCATTCTGCTTTCCTCCTTTGCGACTGGGTAACCACTATGCTTACCTTGCATAAACGAAGAGATAGCGGAAACCAACTCCCATCCTGTCAAAAGATGGAATAGCACCTTACGGCCTGAATCGGTCTGCACCCACCTCCTTTCTAGTCCTTAAACAACTTGAGCTACACATATACGTAGCCTTAAACTTATAACGGACCAAATAGATAGGCTAAGCTGCTGCTCATCGCTTTGAAGAAGGGCCACGTTGTATCACGAGATACAATCCAATTTGGGGACCTTCTGTGGAGGATAAAAAGAATTATACTCACCTTCATCTTTGATCACCAAGGTTGCCCCATTGCTTCCTTTAACTTAGGGTTGACTCTCGAGACCGATTGAAAGGTTGAAATGCAATGTATACCACCTATATTATAGCATA
>JANXAX010000230.1 GCA_025062175.1 Anaerolineae bacterium
AGGACGATGAGGGCCAGCAGCAGCCAGCTGGACGGCTGGTTCGGAGGCTGGCTGGCCTGCTGTCGGATGGCATCCTGCAATCGCGCGCACCAGTCCACGGCTACCTCCGGATGGTGAGCGCGCTGAGCAGCCATCCGGCGACCAGGACAACGCCGAGCAGCTTGAGCAAAATCTCCAGCTGCCTGGGCCAGGGCAGGATGACCTCGCGCGGATCGGTGATGACGGCCGGCCGCATCAGGGCCTCACCGAGCTGGAATGCCTGCGGCATCAGAGTCCTCCCTTGCGCTTGCGGTAACGTGCCGGCCGGCCCTCGACCCAGCGGATGGTCTGCTCGAGGACCTGGCGCGCGGCCGGGTCGGTGACTTTGGCAAGTTTACGCCGGAGGTAGGCCTTGACGGCCTTGCGTTCGATCATGGCGGCTTGGCGTTTGGTCACGTCAAAAACCTCCGTTTTTGATACACGCTAGGTGCGGCTTCGTCTGGGTTGATTTTGCTGGGTTTTTAAGCATTGCCGCTGCCATGGTTTTTGACACACTACTGAAGAATGGGACCGGGCCACTGGCCCGATCTGATGATGCGCTGTCTCGATTGTGCCCCGAGGGCGATGAGCACAACCGTCTGAGTAGCCCGCAGCCGGGCGTTGGTCGGTGCCTGCGCGCTTTGGGCCACGATCTGGGTTGCGCGCAGCTGGGCGTTGGTCGGTGCCTGCGCGCTTTGGGCCACGATCTGGGTTGCGCGCAGCTGGGCGTTGGTCGGTGCCTGCGCTGTCTGGGTCGTAATCTGGGTGACACGGATCGGCATCCTACGCCTTCATGCGCACCCCGAACTGGGCGGAATTGAACTCTGAAAGGGTCCATGGCGCGCCCGTTGCAGGATTGGTTTCCCGCACCTGTTTCAAGTAGCTGTACGTGTTGTTCACGGTCTGCTGGGGGCCCTCGTAGTTGGTGTTTCCGACGCGGCAGATCAGGCACGCCTCGCGCGTGCCGGCGTCGTCCTTGCGGATGCAGGCGAACTGTCCTACCCCCAGGATCGATCCGGTCAGGGTGATGTCTTGGAAGTTCAGGGTCTCCGTAGCGCCGACCGTCGAGGTGTACACGTAGTCGGTATCGTCATTTGCCGGGGCTTCATCGACGAGCGTGTAGTGCGTTGATCCGCTGGATGGGGTCCACTCAAGAACGCTCCCCTCGGCATTGGGATACACGGTTACAACCTTGATGTCTCCCAAGAAATCGTTGTTGAGCGTTCCGCTGTTGTCGCAGATGTAGAGGTCGTCGACGAAATCCCCATTCGGGCCGTTCAGGCGCACCCAGTTGGCGGAATTGTTTGTGCTCTGTCGTGTGGTTCCCGAGCCGCTCAGCGTTGTCTTGGTGTTGATGCGCAACTCGTAGCTCCCCGGGGCTCCGAACGTCACCTTCAGCTCCACGTACTGCCACTGTTTGAGCGAGTAGGCTAGCGGTTGCGTGGTTGCCAGGACGTTGCTCCCGCTTCTGATCCGCATGCGGCCCTCGGGTCCGCCTTCGAGTGCCAGCTGCTCGGTTGTGCCATCGAAGAATCGGAGGATGTTGTGCCATCCCGGGAACGCACCGTTGTCGTTGTAGTATGCGAAACCCAAGATGAGTACGTTCGCACTCACTCCCAGGTATTTCGAAACTCCGTAGTCGTGGTAGTGCGGGTTGGCGCACTGAGTGCCAGTGCGCGGGAACGTGGTACTCATCGAAAAGATCCCGCCGTCCTCGTAGATCCGACTCGAATGTGCGGCACTGTAGTGGTCGAAACCGTCGATCCAACGAAGCGCCATCACTCCTCCCGGTATCGCACGTATCCGGTGACCGGCTGCGACTGCGCAAGGTTTAGGACCAGGGGATTCCCTGGGGATGTGACAAAGTGGGGTGCACCGGTGAAATTGAACAGGAGACCGGTCTGAGCCGGGAAATTGGTCAGCGGACCTGTCAGGGGCGTTTGACCGTCCAGTAGCTGCAAGGTGTTCTGCTGAGTGTTCCAGAGCAGCATCTCGTAGACGGCGATCCTGTTGCCCGGGACGGCTGGCACGAGCGTGTTGGCGCCCGACGCGGTGGCATTGATGATGGCATGGCGGTATGCGGGCCTTTGTGCGGCATCGGGCTCCGTCTGCTTTTTCCTTGTGCGCTGCGCGCGTTTTGCCATCTCTGCGTGGCACAGCAGCTCGAGGTCGGCGCGATTCATGGGGTGGCCTCCGTGATGGCGGCGTAGATGGCCAGCTGTGCTTGCTGCGGGTTGTCTGTGCGTGATCTCAGGGTGACGATTAGGCGACCGGCGGTGACCGGGCGCGGAGCGGGCAACAGGTGCAGCGGGAATTTGATTCCTTGTGGAGGGGTTGGGCCGGCGGCTAGGGCGTCCCAACGGATGGACTGATTCAGCCAGTTGAACTCCGGTTCCGAGATTTCCACTTCGAAGCCGTCCGGGTCGCTGGCGTAGGCGGCGAAGCCCCACACCTGAGTGGCCGGCGGCAAACGGAATTCGTGTTGTCGTACCTGGCGCGGTCCGAGCAGCCCGTCCTCGGGAGTGACCAGGACCACGGGAGAGTAGGTCTCTGCGTCCAAGAGCAGCCGCCCTTGGTCCCAGACCCGCCGGTGGTAGCCCAAAGGGTGGCGGAATTGAGGCCAGCGCGAGATCATCGCATTCGTCCTTGCATTAGGCTTCGCAGCTCCTCGCGGGTCACGTAGTGATCTTGTGTGCGGCGCTCAATGTCGTGCATCATTGCGATCAGCTCCGCTTTGGTTTCTGCCACCGCCGCCCGCGTCATGGCGGAGAAGGCAGCCGCGGCTCCGGAGGCCAGCATGGTCGCCAGGTAAAGGATGACCTGCCAGCGGTTGCCGTTCAAGCGGCCCTCCTCAGCTAAGGCGGTAGCGTCTGCGTCCCAACAGCACCAGCTGGACCGTGTTGGACTGTCCGCTGAGGTCCTTCAGATCGAACCCGAGACGTCCCCCGGGGGGTACGGTGACGGTGGGTATGATGGGAACCGGGAATTGTGCCGATCCCACGGCGTTAGCGTTGCGCACGGCGGCATTGGACATGTACCGCCCGTTGGGCAGACGGACACGGATCTGGTAGGCGCCTGTGGAGGTGCCGGCCAGGGCCTCCAAGATGAATTCGGAGTCTGAATCTGTGAACAGGGGAACGTCCAACCGCTCCTGGTTGCCGCTGAGCGACACATCAAGGACGTACGCGGCAGGTTCCTCGTAGTAGGCAGACGGAGACTGTCCCAGCATCTCTTCACCTCGGTGCGGCGCCCTGGTGCTTTGGTGCACCAGGGCGCCAAAAAATTCACTGCACGCCCTTCTCGTACACGCCGAACAGGTAGCAGCGGAGAAAGATCGCGGCCGTGCTGGTGAAGCTGTTGCCCACGAGCTCCACCCGGAACGTGTCTCCGCCGGCGATTTCGATGGCGTAATCCGGTGCAAGGGCCTGCACGGCCTGCGGCGACGGAATGCCGTTGCTCCACTGCCTGATGGTGGTTGAGGTCGCCGTGGTGGCAGCGGTACCGGAGATGCCGCCACCGCCCGGGAAATGCTCGAGCGGTGCCTCCAGATAGGCCTTCTGGCCCACGATCAGGCGCGCCACGTAGTTCTTGTAGAAGTTGAGGATGTCTGTCTCATGCATGTCAATGGGCATGAAGCCCATGCCGAAGCATGTGAACTTCTGGTTGTTGTCGATTTGGTATGCGCGCTTGAGGTTCGTGAGCCAGGGTCCCTTGGTGGGGCTTTCCGGTTCTGCAAAGAAGATGATCGTGCGTGGTGTGCTCTGATTCGCAGCGAGCTGGTAGGTATCGAACAGTGGTGTCTGCTGAGCGTCGCGCACATCAGGCATGTAGGGCATCGTTTTCTCTCCTTTCTTGGTGTTTTTTCAGTTAAGGCGCAGACCTGCGAGTCGTGCCGCAGGCGGCGCCGGCGCGCGGGAAGCGACGACCTGTTCGGCCTGCTCCCGCGCGGCATCGCGGATCGCCTGTGGGATGACAGGCTTGCCCGTGGCGCGGTCGGTTACGACCGGGTGCGGGAAGTATGCCGGGACGTACTTGCCGACGGCACCCAGTCCGGCGGCCTGGGCATCGCCCACGCCGGTCAGAGACAGAACTTTGCCCACCGGCGTGAGCTGCTCGCTGATGATTCGGTTGGCCAGGTAGAGGGCTCCCCCGATGCCGACGGCCTCGGCTGCTTCGCGATCGGCCACCTTGCGGGCCACGGCGGCCGAGGCGAGCGCGGCTGCGGCGTTGGCCACGTAGCCCAAGATGCCGGCGTTGCGCGCGCCGAGCAGCATCTGGGGCACCTGCCGCGTGGCGACTAAACCGATCAGCGCCAAGGTTCCAGTCTTGAGCAGGCGTACGGGGGTGTCCACTACCCCGTTGGGGTTGGCCCTGCGCGGGCGGACAAACAACGGGTTGCGACGGCGCCGCAGCGCCACAACCGTGCGGCGCTTCAGTCGCGGGTTGCTTTTGGTTTTCTTGCGCTTCATGTTCCTCCTTGGGTTGAGATTGCCTACCAGTGTCAGGTAGGGATTGCGGCGCTTGGGCGCCGACTGCTTTTTGGGATTGACAACGATCTTGCGGATCTTGATCTGTGCCATCAGTCTACGATCCCCTCCGGTCGAATCTGGTAGCTGCCGCCGGCAATGAGCAGGCGGTTGTTCAGACGGTCGTAAAGCAGGGTCGGGCGCTTTCCGCTCTGCTCTCCGAACTCGTGGTGGTAGTCCACCAGTTCC
>JANXAX010000231.1 GCA_025062175.1 Anaerolineae bacterium
CAGCGCGATAGCGATGACGAAAGGAACAAAAACGGCGGACACGCGATCGGCCAGGCGCTGGATCGGCAGCTTGCTCCCTTGGGCCTGTTGCACTAGTCGGATGATCTGGGCCAAGACGGTCGCAGCGCCCACCCGTCGGGCCTGCACTTTCAAGAAGCCCTGTTGGTTGATGGTCGCGCCAGTCACCAGGTCGCCCGGCCCTTTGTCCACCGGGATACTTTCGCCGGTGAGCATACTCTCGTCCACCGTCGAACTGCCTTCTAGGACGACCCCGTCCACCGGGATGCGCTCTCCCGGCCGCACAAGCACTACATCGCCGACTACCACCTGTCCGATGGGGAGTTCCATTTCCTGGCCGGCACGGATCACGCGGGCGGTTTGGGGATGCAGCCTCATCAGCTGGCGGATGGCGGCGCTGGTGCGTCCGCGCGCCCGGGCTTCCAACATCTTGCCCAGCTTGATCAGGGTGATGATCACCGCAGCGGTCTCAAAATAGACGTGTTCACCCCAACCGCTATGTCCCAATGTGCCGGCAACGGTCACCAGCACGCTGTACAGGTAGGCTGCCGATGAGCCCATAGCCACCAACACATCCATGTTGGCGGCGCCGTTGCGCAGGGCCTTCCAACCGCCGATGTAATAATCCCAGCCGACATAGAACTGCACCGGCGTCGCCAGCGCCAACAGTAACCAGTTGAACCATGGCTGGTGCACCCAGTGCACCAAAATGCCACTATCCCGCGCCATGCTGAGCAGGAAGAGCGGGAAAGTCAACAGAACGCCAAACCAGAAGAGGCGCGTCTGAGCATGCATCTCCGCAGCGCGCGCCTTCTGTTCGACGTCCTCAAGGTCGGCCTCTCCAACATCCAGCACGCCATAGCCGGCGCGTTCGATGGCCGCCACCAGATCGTGCCGCGTGACTTGGTCTGGGATATATTCCACCGTCGCCCTTTCGGTGGCCAGGTTGACCGTGGCACTGAGCACACCGGGCACTTTGCGCGTCAGCGTGCGCTCGATCGTGGCGGCGCAGTTGGCGCATGTCATGCCGGTGATGGCAAGTTCGATCTTAGCTCTGTTCTCCACCAGCAGCATGCTCCGCAGTCTCGGGCGGGCGGCTCGATGTCTCGACGCTCAGCTGTGAGACGTCGAATACAAGATGACTGCGCTTATCGACTGCAGACCCATCCTCCTCGATCTCCGCAAGCAGCTTATCGATGTCCACCGCGCAGTCCGCACACGTCAGACGCGACGCACGTGCTTCCTTGGGTTCTGGGTTCCTTTTCTCTTCGGCGCCCATAAGCTTGTTCCCTCCTCTCACTTGGATCTTTGTGGGTTCGCAGAATTACTCAATCTCGGGTGGATAGTTGATCGCGTGTAACAGCGCCCGAATCTCCTCCCAAGTGATCTGCGATTCCTGCCATTCCACGGTGACTAACTGCTTGGCCTGGTCGGCACGGACGGACGTGACTCCGTGCAGTTCGCCCAATTCACGCTCGATGGTGCGCACACAATGCGCGCACGAAATGTTCGGCACCCGAAACGTCCGTGCGATTGTCATGGTTCTTTGCTCCTTGGCGGTTCGCTTTGTCCTTACAGTTTGCTGGTGGCTTCGAAGACTTCCATGATCTCAGCGATGACCTTTTCACGTTCCGCGGCATCCTGGCTGCGCATCGCTGTGCTGACACAAGTGTGCAAATGGCGGTCAAGCACCAGGCGATTCACCTTGTGCAGCGCGCGTTGCACCGCCAACACCTGAGTGACCACGTCGATGCAGTATTCCCCGTTTTCGACCATGCGCTGGATGCCGCGCACATGTCCTTCGATATTTTTAAGCCGGTCGATGATCTCACGCGAAGTCTCGTCCACCTCGGCCATCTCCTGAGGCAAGTACCCTCCCCCTACGGGGGGGGTCAGCTCTAACTATATCATATATCACGGAAATTGTCAAAGAGAGATGGTGTATGTGCCGGGAGATCGTCACTGGGAGTGCTCAGAATCTTGACACAAGGCGGTGTTCCCCCGTAGATGCATGGTGGCAGACTCTGCAGAAGGAGGGACACCGCTCATATGGCCGAGATGGCCCGCTGGGCAGTATTAGCGCCGCACACGCCGGTGGCACGCTTGACACCAGGTGGTGCGCAAATTGGGTGACATGCTATTGGGCAGAAGGGGAGCAAGTCCGGAGGACCGCTCCTGCCGTCCGCGTATCTCGCCATGTCAGACTACGCCAGAACGGGAGCGAGCTGTGCTGTCGGCGCGGGAGACAACGCAGCTGGGCCAGCGACGTCTGGTGCTGTATCCCCGAGCGCGTGGTCTCCTTCTCCGCCACATACCCATCCGCCACATCCCGCGGTGTCACGGCTATTGGGCGCAACGTCTGCGGTGGCAGAACGTCTCCCCCAGCGCAGCGGGCAGGGGAGGGGGACCAACCCCTCGCCTTTCTCTGCTCAGGTCCGCAATTCGCGATCCGGGATGTTGCTCCCAGAAGATCGTCGCTTGGTCGGGTGTGCCGTGCACACACCCATCTGCCCGCGTCATGGCCTCCGCTCACAGGTCATGCCCGGGTAGTCACGGTAGAAGTGGAGTGACTCGAGCAGCGCCGGCGCCGCACTTTCCAACACGGGCGTGTCGTTCCACACCTCAATGGTGACGCGCTGCCGGAAGGAGAACAGATGCCCCAGCAGGGCGTGCAACGCACGCCCCAGGCGAGTAGGGTCGGCGCCCTGGGCGGTGGTGATGCGCGCGCCTGTGTCTTCGGCGACGAGGAGCGGCAGACCGCGGTGCAGCACCAGCCAGGTGGAAGGAATGCGCGCAAAGCTGAGCGGTTCACCTCGTGCGCTCACAGGGGATTGCGGCGATGTACCGCCGTACAGGTTCGCCGGATCGCAGGCATTCAGCACAACCACGTCGTCTTCCTCAAGCTCTGCTGCACGGGTGTGGTTGCTCAGGGCACGTAATCGTTCCACTGCTTCCGGTAAGGCAAACTGGACACCGGGCAATCCCTCTACGAAGTAGCCGCGCCTGATCTCACCGCGCATCTCCATACGGTTGAACTGCTCGAACAGCACGTTCCAGTCAAGCCAGTCCGCTTCGTTGGTCAGGCTGGCGCGGGTGACCACGCCGTAACGCGCCAGCAGCTGGTTGGCCTGGCGTGCTGCGCGTTCTTCGTCTGAGAGCGGCGCTCCCAGCACCCCCAGGCGATGCACCAGCACCCAGCGACCGGCGCCCTCCAGTGCCCTCGTCGGCTTCAGGTGATGCTTCAGGCGTTCGCGCACACGCCGCTTCGCTGCCAGATAGCGCGCCCGTTCGGGTGGATGCAGGCCGACGCCAGTCAAGAGTGGCAGTCGCACGGCGCCGCCACGGCGCGCCGCCAGCTCCTCTTCCAGCGTGCTGAAAGGCCGTGGCGTGCTAGGTGTGCTCACCTGGCGGATGACGTGCCGTAGCGCTTCCAGCGAGTCGTTGCTCACCAGTCCGGCGAGCGCCAGCTCAGCGAGTGCCGCCTCGGCAGCAGCTTCCTCCAGCTGCAAGGCAGCGCATATGTCGGCCATGAACAGCGCCCCTTCGGCACGCAGCAAGGCATACACCTGCCGCGCCGATTCGCTCAACGCGTTAAGCTGGGCATCGGAGAAAGGTTTTAGGAACGCACTGCCCTCCCCGCGGAACAAGAACTGCACCCGGTTGCGACGCCCGCCGGGGTCGCCCGCACCGATCCACACCAGCTCGCCGGTGCGACACAGTGCCGCCAGCTCCGCCGGATCATAGCGCTGCAGACGCAGCGGCAGCACGTCGCGCTCCCAAACCGTTCCCACCAGCGGCAGCGCCCGTAATTGTTGTAAGACCTGCCGCAGGGCACCTGTGCCGCCCAGCCGCTCGGCAGGGTGGAGATGCTGCCAGCGGCTCAGGAAATCAGCGTAGATGGCAAAGGGCACCGCCTGCACCTCACGCCGCAAGATGTGCAACGTGCGGCGGTGGATCTGACCGAGGGTGCGCAGGTGGACATACTCTTCTGCTGCGGCATCTCCAGTGTGCGGGGTGAAACGTCCACGCACCACCTGGCGCTCCGCGATGAGCTGCTCCAGCACAGCAGACAGGCACTCCTCAGAGATGCGATAGCGCGCCTGGATAGTTTCGCGCGTGACTGGACCGGCATGGCGCAGGAAGCGCTCCAGGATGGCGCGCACGGCGGCCGCCTGTGCCTCGAAGCGGTCGGCATGTGATTCACTTTCCAGCGCAAAGGCAGCGCGGTATTCATCCGCATACTCCGCAGCAATCCAGCGCAGTTCGACGCCACGGGCGTGGGGTATTTCCAGCGCGACAACCCGCCCCTGCGCCGCCAGCTGTGCCACCCAGGGCGATGGATCCACCGTCGCGGCGAGCGCCATCTCCGTGGCCGACATGTCACCGCGCTCTTGTAGCAATGCGGCGAGCTCCTCGACGGTACGCGCCTGATAGCCAGGCGCAGTGTGTTGCAGGCGGTCGCGCACCTCGGTGATCGCTTCCGCGCGCAGCAATTTGTCCAGCTTGACGTCTTTGAGCACGTCGGCCAGCAGCTCCAGGTTGACCTGCAACCTCTGCAGCTGGCGTTCCAGCTTGGGCGCATCGTCCGCGTACATGTAGACGTTGATGAAATCCCACAGCAGGCTCTGCGCCACTGGAGAAGGGGTCGCCGTCTCGACCGTGACCACTTCGATCTCGCCGCGTCGGATGGCGTGCAACACCTCCTCCAGG
>JANXAX010000232.1 GCA_025062175.1 Anaerolineae bacterium
ACATTCACGGTGAGGTCGCCAAGGCGGTCTTCGGCGAGTAAGAATAGGCGGGACGCCCTCCGGGGCATTACGACGGCAAGCCGACGTTCCGGGGGCTGGTGGTGAACGACCTGCGTAAGAATAGGCGGGACGCCCTCCGGGGCATTGGATGGACACCCCTCGCACCCCCCAAGCCCCCTCGCCCACCTGGGGCGAGGGAGTGACTCCCCCGGCGTGGGGGAGGGCCGGGGGGAGGTTCGCCCTACATCCCCTGACCCTTTCAGGGATAGTTTTTTCACCGCACCGCGCAGCACGCGACGATCCCGGAACGCCGACGGGCGAGAGCCCGCGGCTGGTAACGCAAATCGGCTGAAGCCGAGTCCATTCGGCGCCAGCTGGACAGCCCGCCGGGGCTTGTGGTACCAGTCCAGGGCTTCAGCCCTGGGCACACCTGCAGACAAGGGGCGGATTCCCTCCCCGTCCATGGGGAGGGCCGAGGTGGGGACAAACCACCATGTGTGTCTTGCGTGCCCTCTCGTGAATTGCGCGGCCGCAAATGTCCTCACCGCCCCGCGACGGTCGTGGTGCAAAGGCTGGCGTACGCCCCTACGGTTTTGACACTCCGCACCTGGGTGTTTAAGATGAGGATTATGGAACAAGATAAGCGTGTTCGTAGGTTGAGCCGGCGCCACTTTCTCATCGGCCTGGGCGCGGCGGCTGGAATCTCGTTCTTGCAGGGTTGTCGCTTGAGCGAGTTTATTGCCAGTGTGCGTGAAGGCACACGCGTGCCCACATTTGTTTCCACCTCAATACCGCCGTCACCCTCGGCGACTCGCACGCCCACTTCCACTCCTTCACCGACACCATCGCCGTCTCCACTTGTGTCGCCCACGCCGACGAGCACGCCGTCGCCCATCCATACCCCTACTCCGACGCCATCGCCCACGCCCACGCCGACGCCCTATCCGCCCGGCCCGCCGAGCAAGCTGGGCATCTTTATGACGCGTTCCGACCCACAAATCACCCGGCTGATCGAGGTGGGCAAGCCGGCGTTGCTGAAGACGCTGGACCTGGATCCTAACCTGGGGCGCTTCACCAAAACACACTCCCCCACCACCATTGTGATCGGGCGCATCATGCTGGAACAGGTGGACCTGACAGCCGATCCCATCCCCTTGGCACGCTGGGTGGCAGGGGAGTTGTTGCGGCACGCCCTGGAGCCGACGCGCTTCGAATTCTACGATGCCTGGGAGGGTTATAACGAGCCGGTCGCCGACACGGTGGACAAGATGAAGCGCTTGGCCGACCTAGAGGCGGAGCGCACGCGGCTGCTGGGCGAACAAGGGGTGCGGTCGGTGGTGGGTAATTTTGGTGCGGGCCATCCACCGTTGGAGCTGTGGGAGCACTTCAAGCCTGCTCTGGAAGCGATACGCCAGTACAATGGGTTCCTGGGCCTGCACGAGTATTCGGCGCCGATCATGCAATGGGGTTTCGGCAAGCTGCAATCCACGCCGGGCAGCGACGAGGGGGATGAAGGCTGGCTCACCCTGCGCTATCGCAAGGTATACCGGTACCATTTAAAACCGATGGGCTACGGCAATCTGCCGCTGCTCATCACCGAATGTGGCGTGGACGGCACCGTGTGGCCGCGTCCAGGGCCGCGTGAGGCGAGAGGCTGGCGTGATTTCGAACTGTTCTGGCACGCCAACGGATTGCGCGAGGACATGCCCGGCGTCTATATGGATCAGCTGATCTGGTACGACAGCGAGCTGCAAAAAGATGACTATGTCAAAGGTGCCGCGATCTTCGTCGCCGGCGGCTCCACGGAGTGGGAAAGCTATGAAATCCTGGGACGTACGATCGAATTGTTGACCCAATACTTAAGTGTCCATCCACCCAAGTCGGCCAATGAAAGGGGTTAAATTCATGAAGCAGAGCATGGCGAAAGTGTGGCCCGCACTGGTGGTTGCACTGGGCTCAGTGCTCGTGTTGGTTCTCGGGAGTGTCTCCGGTCTCGATGCCGCTCCGCTGCGTCAGAGCAGCGGAGTGGAGGAAGCAGAGGTGTTAGCGGCAGCGGGCGTGGAAGGGCACCTCGCTCCAGGTGCGCAGACATGGTATCGCTATTACCCGGCGGGTGCCTCGCTCAATCGCACCGATGCCGTCACGCTGATCTTCAAGCCGGCGGTGCAGCTGGGCGTCGAGGCGATGCGGGCCGGGTTCCAGATCTTCTCTTTGCGCCAGGTGACAAGCGGTCGCGATGTCGACACGCTGGCACCCATCGGCGTCGGGGCGCGCGTGTCGCGTGACGGCGACCCTGATACCGCGGAATATCTCTGGCAAGGGGTCTTGCCCGGCGCCGACCCCTATTTTGTCCGGGTGTATAACCGTACCTCGCTGGGCATCGACTTCTGGCTCTTTCCGGATGATGTGGTGCATCTGGTGAGGCCGGAAACGCCACCTGCCACAGAGGAAACTCCGGAGGCGGCCATGACAGCCCTAGTGGACATAGAGGCAGATTTTCCCTGGGAAGGGGTCGCGATAGGCCATCTGGAGGTCGGTCAGAAGGCCTGGTATCGCTGGGGCGCGCCAGGGGAGATCGGCAAGCGACGCGAGTATGCTTTCACTCTCTTCTTCATGCCGGGCAATACGGTGTTCGCTGACCGGGTGAAGTTCGAGCTGCTGACCGAGGCACAACGCCAAGCGCGCCAGAGCGGGAACACACTCGCGAACACGGGCGCCGGCGCGATCGTCTCGCGCGATGGCGACCCGGCCACCGGCGAACGTCTGTGGCACGGCCACCTGGTCGCCGGCGAGGCATTCCTGCTCCACATCGCCAACGACTCCGATGCGCCGATCGACTACTGGCTGCTGCAAGGGGATGTCGAGCGTCTCGAGCCGGAGAAGTACGCCACCCCGACGCCCACCCCTGTGCCCACATCGTAAACTTTTTCCAGCCCAGCGCGTTCCGTTCGGGGGAGCGGTGAGACGGAATGGCGAGTGCAAGCGCTTGAAATCGCCGCACGTGGGCTGGCGAGCGGTCGGTTCGCCCATGCAGATGGGAGAGGCGCGTCCCGGCAGAGGGATACCCGACGGCATGCCCACCCGGCTGTTTTCAATACGCTGGTTCGCCCAATTCACCCCCATTAACAAAATATGCCTTTTCAGTCCAACTTATGGACGGCCGGAGGAGCGATCACAATGCACGAAGTCGAACATGTGTTGAGCACCAATTGCGAGTGCGGCGAAGGGCCGTTGTGGGTGCCCGACGAGCGGGCGTTGTATTGGGTGGACATCCCAGCCTGTAAGGTTTGGTGTTACCATCCGGACAGTGGCCAGCACACCGTCTTCACCTTTGAAGTGCCGGTGTCGGCTTTGGGGTTGCGGGAGACAGGCGGGTTTGTCGTCGCGACGGCAAAGGGTTTTGCCTTCTGGCAACCGCCGACAACGCAGTTGCAGTTTATCGCCAATCCCGAGGCGGACCGGCCCGTCAACCGCTTCAACGACGGCGCGGTCGACCGCCAGGGGCGCTTTTGGGCCGGCACGATGAACAACGCGCAGCCCGAGGCGCCGGATGGTGCGCTTTACCGGCTTGATGCCGATCTTTCGGTGCACAAGATGGCCGAAGGGTTTGCCGTCTATAACGGCGGCGCCTGGAGCCCGGACGGGCGCACCATGTATGTCACCAACACGCTGCGTGGCGAAATCTGGGCATATGAATTCGACCCATCTACAGGCGCGTTGGGCGAGCGACGCCTGTTCGTGCGTGTGCCGGAAGAAGAGGGATGGCCGGACGGGCACACGGTGGATAGCGAGGGGTTTTTGTGGAGCGCGCACTGGGGCGGGTGGCGCGTCACCCGCTATGACCCCACAGGCAAGGTCGAGCGCATAATCCGGCTACCGGTCAGCCAGGTGAGCTGTTGTCGCTTCGGGGGCGCGGATCTGAATGTGTTGTACATCACCACCGCCTGGGAGGGCATGACGCCGGAACAACGCCAGGCAGAACCGATGGCAGGGGATTTATTCCGGGTCCACGTGGATGTCCAAGGCCTGCCCGAACCACGCTTCAAGGGGTGAGTGCGGCTGAGGATGAGCCCCATGGGGCGCCGCAGCTCGTGGGCAGCTTGGTTACCCCTTTACGCCCTGGCGGTTGCACTCGCAATCCTGCTGGCATCGGAAGTGGGGAGCTGTTTCCACTCATTCGCCTTCTACCTGACCGGTGAAGAGGCGTTGCTCCCCCAGGTGACCGGGGTTATTCAGCTGGCTTTCAACTTGATACGCCCCCCGCTGCAACTGGCCGAGGATGTGCCGGTGGCGCATACCGGCCTGAACCCTTTTGGCGTCAACACCTTTCTCCAGAACGAGGCGGATCCTCTCAAGCGGCGCCGCGCCATCGAGATGATCGCGGCGGCGGGCTTCCGTTGGATCCGTCAAGAGTTCCCCTGGGAGGACATTGAGATCCATGGCCCGGGCGACACCCTCGATCGACGTCACACACCCCCCCGCTCGGCCTGGGAAAAGTACGATCAAATTGTGGATTTGTGCCAAGCATATGGCATCCAGATCATCGCCCGTCTCAGCACCCCGCCCGACTGGAGCCGCCGCGCGGGCAAGCAGAAGGGCGCTTTTGCGCCGCCCGACAATCTGGAAGACTTCGGCAACTATGTCGAAGCGGTCGTGCGCCGCTATCGCGGACGCATCCGCTACTATCAGATTTGGAACGAGCCGAACATCTATCCGGAATG
>JANXAX010000233.1 GCA_025062175.1 Anaerolineae bacterium
GCGCGGGAAGGGTTGTGTTTCGCGCACGTGATGGACGCCAGCAATCCATGCCACGGTGCGCTCCAGACCCAGCCCGAACCCGCTGTGCGGCACGCTGCCATAGCGCCGCAGATCGATGTACCAGCGGAATGCCTCTTCCGGCAGTCCTTCCTGACGGATGCGCTGCAATAGCAGATCGGGGTCGGAGATGCGCTCGCTGCCACCGGTGATCTCACCATAGCCCTCTGGCGCCAGCAGATCCACGCTCTTACATATCTCCGGCCGGCCGGGCCATGGCTCCATGTAGAACGCTTTGCACGCGGTGGGATACCCATACACGAAGACAGGGCGATCGAACTGCTTGGCCAGCTCAGTCTCGTGCGGGCTGCCGAAGTCGTTGCCCCATTCGAGAGCGAGCAGTTCTTTCAACTCGGGGTCGGTGGTGGCAGCGCGGAGAGCAGCCAGGCGCTCCAGCGCTTCGTCGTAGCTAATGCGCGGGAAGGGAGGCTGCACGCGCTCCAACGCGCTGGTGTCGCGCTCCAGCACGGCTAATTCGAGCTTGCGCTTCTCGAGCACCGTCTGCACGATATAGCTGACAAACTGTTCCTCGATCTCCATCAGCTGCTCCAGGTCGCAGAAGGCGATCTCCGGTTCCACCATCCAGAACTCGGTCAGGTGGCGACGCGTCTTGCTCTTCTCCGCGCGGAAGGTCGGCCCGAAACAGTACACCTTGCCGAAGGCGTAGATGGTTGCCTCGTTGTATAGCTGGCCGGTCTGCGCCAGGTAGACAGGCTCGCCGAAGTAGTCTACCTCAAACAGGGTGGTGGTGCCCTCACCCGCGGCAGGGGTGAGGATCGGAGTCGTCACCTCGAGGTAGCCGTGTGAATCGAGCCAGTCACGGATGGCACGCATCACAGTGGCCCGGATGCGCAGCAAGGCCCACTGCTTGCGGCTGCGAATCCACAGATGGCGATGGTCCATCAGGAACTCGATGCCGTGTTCTTTGGGCGTGATCGGGTAGTCGGCTGCCCTTTGGATCACCCGCAAGTCGCGGACGTCGAGCTCATAGCCGCCGGGGATGCCTGGTGCACGCTCGTCGGCGCGCACTTGCCCGCTGACCACCAACGATGACTCCTGGCTGAGGTGGTCAGCCGCTTCGAACACCTCGGGCGATACGTTGGGGCGGAAGACGACCGCCTGCACGATGCCTGACCCATCGCGCACCTGCAGGAAGACCAGTTTGCCCTTGCCAGTGCGATTGTAAAGCCAGCCCTGGATGGTCACCTCTTCGCCCACGTGGTTGGCAATGTCCTCGATGCGGATGACCCTGGCCATATTCCGCTCCTAATTCCCCCCTTGCTGATAGATGGATTGGCCGCTGCACAGCATGATTTCACTGTGGCGCTGGCATGCCCCTGATTCTAGCACAATCCACCTTCATGAAAAAGGAGGAAGGCGACCGGCGTTGCCACGCCACCGGTCGCCCGGTTGGAGGGAGTCACGTTTTTCAGAGGGAGGATACTGGTTCTCCGATTCTCGCACCCTTATCATAGAATCTTAGAATTAGAAATGCATGAAAAAGCGATTAAGAAGTGGTTAAGACAAAGGTCGCTTTACCGATATCAAGTCGTCACCTGCCGGCTCACTCGATGTGCCAGTTCAACCAAAGGGTGGGTGTCGTCTTCCTACCGGCGTCTGAGACTCCGGAGAACAGCCTCAATGCGACCGTCCGTCTGAGCTGCTATGCGCTACAACAGGTTCACCGACAGGCACTCGTCAACCGGTCGAGGGCAAATGACGGACTCGCACGTCAGTGTCGCTCGACGCGTCGACGCTTCCGGCGGTCTGCGAGTCAATGGAGAAACGTGCTACCCAATGAGGGAATGCACCTTTTCGCTCAATTCAGGGCTGCTCGATTATTTCGGGACACGGATAAGCGTGGTATAATTGGTCAAAGATTGTATTGTGGGACGAGGTGTGAGCGATGGCAGAATTATATCAACTGAAATGTACCGCGTGCCGCGGCGATGAGCCGCCAGTCAGCGACGCGGAGATTCCAGCATTACATCAACAAGTGCCGGAATGGCAAATCGTGGAGCGCGATGGCATCAAGCGATTAGAACGTGTGTTCAAGTTCAAGAACTTTGCTCAGGCGTTGCAATTCACCAACCAGGTGGGCAATTTGGCTGAGGAGGAGGGACATCACCCCGCCATCCTGACGGAATGGGGGCGCGTCACCGTCACCTGGTGGACACACAAGATCAAAGGGCTGCACCAAAACGACTTCATCATGGCAGCGAAGACCGACCGGCTTTATCAAGCCGGCTAGCGCGATAGACTATCGCCGGAGCATTTACTAAAAGGAGCGAACGATGCGCGTGATCATCACAGGAGGTAGCGGCCTGATCGGACGGGCGCTGGTCACCGAATTGGTGCCGGCGGGTTATGAAGTGGTGGTACTCAGCCGGCGTCCCCAGGAGGCGCAAGGGATCTTGCCGGCCGGAGTGCAAGTCGTGGCATGGGATGGGCGTTCGGCGCAAGACTGGACAGCGCTGGCAGATGGCGCACGTGCCATCGTCAACCTTGCCGGCGCCAACATTGCCGCAGGGCGCTGGACACCACAACTCAAGCAAGCGATCCTGCAGAGCCGGTTGAGCGCCGGTTACGCGGTGCTGCAAGCCGTCCAGCAGACCGTCCGTAAGCCCCAAGTGGTGATCCAAGCGTCCGCCACAGGCTATTACGGTCCGTGTGGCGATGAGACTGTCACCGAAGACAACCCTGCGGGAGACGATTTCCTGGCACGGGTATGCGAGGAGTGGGAACGTTCCTCTGCCCCGGTGACAGAGCTGGGTGTGCGTCATGCGGTGATTCGCATTGGCATGGTGCTCAGCCGGGAAGGGGGCGCGTTCCCCAGATTGGTGGTGCCGTTCCGCCTTTTCATCGGTGGTCCCATAGGAGATGGTCGACAGTGGTTTCCCTGGATCCACATCGCCGATGTAGCAAGTGCGATCCGTTATCTCATTGAATCGGATGGAGCGTCCGGTGCCTTCAATCTGGTGGCACCTGCACCTGTCACCGCGCGCGAATTTGCCCACACGTTGGGACGGGTGATGGGACGTCCGGCTGTGTTGCCGGTGCCCGCGGTTATGCTACGTCTGCTGGTCGGTGAGATGGCGGTCATCTTGCTACACGGGCAGCGCGCCGTTCCGAAACGCCTGCTCGATATGGGCTTCCACTTCCGTTACGCCCAGCTGGAGGATGCCCTGCGTGCGTTGTTGGGATAGCGGCCGGCGCTACGTGCTGCGTTGGAAGCACTCACGATGCGCAGGCCGCCACGCCAAATCCATGATACAGGCATATTGCCGGCTTACTGTTATAACCCCTGGCACATCCTGACGTGTTATGAGGTGTTATGAGGATGTAAGCCCCACCAGGCACCTTGGGCAGATGCAAATGTGAGCGGGGCGGCTCTCGTGTCACGACGATTATCCATGCCGCAACCGTGGACCAAATGGACAACCGGTCGGTCGCCTGTGCGTGTGCCCGATTCGTTTTGAACCAGCTGTGGTGCAGGTTGACAGGAGAAGCATCGATGTGCTATCTCTAAACCAAAAAGCACCGCTTTCCACCTCTTTAAAATCAAGGAGCAAGTGCCATGATCACCGAGATTCCTCAGTCAGAGTTTCAGGAACGTATCCGACGTGTCCAACAGGAGCTGGCCAAGCGCGGACTTGACGCGTTGTTCGCCTTTGGCAGCGAGGCGGAACCTCAAAACGTGCGTTACCTCTCGGATTACTGGCCCGCCTTCGAGACGGCTGGGGTGTTGGTGCCGGTGGAGGGTGATCCTGTGTTGATCATCGGGCCGGAGAGCCTAACCTATGCGCAGAGCCGCAGCAAGATCGGAAAGATCCGCCAGATTCTGGAGTTTCGCGAGTCGGCCGAACCGGAATATCCTGGCAAGCAGCTCGACACATTTGCCAGCGTGTTCGATGAGATTTCGCACGGCAAGGGTGTGAAGCGCCTGGGGCTGGTGGGTTACCCGATCATCGTAGCACCGGTTTACGAGGCACTGCAACGCGCTATGGCTGGCGGCGAGCTGGTGCGTGCTGATGACATCCTCATCGAGATGCGCAAGGTGAAGAGCGAAAACGAGCTCGCTCTGCTGCGACGTGCCTTCCAGATCTCGGAACAAGCGGTCGAGGCGGTGTTGAATCACATCAAGCCCGGCATGAGCGAGACCCAGGTGGTAGGCATCGCCCAGGCGAAGATTTACGAGCTGGGCGCCGAGTACGAGGGCCATCCCCTCTATGTGCTTTCCGGACGCAACAGCGCTAACGCCATCGGACGACCCACAGCCAAGAGATTGGTAGAGGGCGAGATTATCCAGCTCAACATCGGCGCACGGGTGGGAGGTTACTCGTCCAGCGTAGGGCGTCCGATCGTGCTAGGGCGCATGTCGGACGAAATTCGCAAGTTCCTCCAGATGGGGCTGGATGCCTCGGCTAAGACGATGGAGCTCATGCGCGCCGGCGTGCCTGCGCGGGATGTGGCGTTGGCGGTGCAGGATTTCATCACCCAACGTGGATATGGCGATTGCATCCTATATGGCCCATGCCACGGTATCGGCCTGATGGAGTGTGAGCACCCTTGGATCGAGACAAGCTCGGATTACGTGTTGCAAGAGAATTACACCTTTCAGGTAGACTGTTTTCTACACACACCGCACTACGGTG
>JANXAX010000234.1 GCA_025062175.1 Anaerolineae bacterium
CTCGCGCAGGCGCATATCGCCTATGTGACTCAAGATCACTCGCTTGCACCAGGCGTAGTGCTTCTGACCGCCTGGCTTGAGATTGGCAACGACCTCGGGCTCGAAGCGGTGCTCCCAGAACTCGCGGACCGTGGCCAGGGAGGCAGGAAACAGCGAGACCGCGTTCAAGCGGGAGAGGATCTCATGCCATGCGATCCGCTCGGCCTCCCGCCGGCTGACGGCTCCCGGCCCGGTTGCCGGCGCGATGCGCGCCTTGAACTTGCGCCGCTCGATGCGGCCGTCCTCGCATCGCACGTCCTCGCGCCATTGCAAGTACCAGGAAGGTCCCTTGCGGTAGAGATAACCGCGCTGAATCGGCCGCCTGCGCTCCATGTCCACACCTCCGCGGAGCTGGATGTGAAACATGGAGAGAGTAGCACTCACGCTGACTCCTCCGTGGCGGACTTGTGTGCCATCCGATGAGCGGCGTGTGTGGCGCGCTCAAGCGCCTCCACCAGCGCCAGCAGACGCGCCAAGAGGACCTCCGGCTCCCGATGGGGACACATCCCCTGATCTCCGCAGATGAAGCAGGGACGGGAAATGAGACTCAGTAGCCTAGGTGAGTCCACCGATCTCCTCCCGTACGACGCGGACCCAATAGGCGAGCGACGCCGGCCATGGCTGGCGGTAGCCTGGCAATGAGGTGTCAGCAAATCTCCGCTGAATGGTCTTGGCGATCAGGCTGGCGGCGGCCAATGGCTTTCCTTGGGCCGCCTCTCGGATTCGTTCGATCAGCTCGTCGCTGATGGGCTGGCCGATGGCTTTCGCGTGAGGCTCGAGCGCCTTTCTCAGGATTTCCTGGGAAAGATCCAAGCTGGCCGGAGCAAGCGGAGCGCGCGCCGCTTGCTGGCCTTCGTCCTCAGATGCGGCGGATGAGTTGGCGCGCGCGTAGCTTGCTTTATTTCTCTTGTCTATTTCTCTTGTACTTTTCTCTTGTCGGACGCGTTTTTTGACATTAACTCGAGGGTTTTCATTAGGTTGCGGCGAGTTCTGACAGGAACGTTCGTTCCGTTGTGACCGGAACGTTTGTTCCGGTGTGACCGGAACGTTTGTTCCGGTTGGATCGGCAAAATTTTCCGGTCTGGTGTCGTTTGGCTCGTAGATGGGATGCCAGATGAACTGGTAACTGTTGGATCTTCCATTGCCTCGGCGCGATACCCGCAGCAACCCGAATCGGCACAGCTCAGCTAGACGGTTCCGAACCTCACGGTCGCTGCATCCGCAGGCACGGGCCAGAGCGGATTGGCTTGGCCAACAGTAGCCGTTTTCTCCTGCCAACTTGGCCAGTACTCCGAACATGAGCTTGGCCCCCATGGACAGGCGCGGCTCCGAGAGCAGTGCATCGGGTATGAAGACACCCACGAACATCTTTCGTGGGTTGAAGGGTTCGCCTGGCTTCATCTGGTGAGCACGATGGTGAGGATGGCTGCCGCCTCAAGCGCTGCGACCATGGCGGCGACGGCGAACGCTCGTTGGTAGTACTGGAGCCGTCTGCGCATGCGTTCGATGGTTAGCAGCATGCGCAGATCGGTGGTTTGGTGTAGGCTGGTGATTGGCTGTGGCACAGCCACATTATGATCGTTGGTGCGCGCACCAGTCAATATTGGTGCGCGAACTAACGTGTGGGTGTGCCTAGGATCTTTTGCGGCAGGACGGTACCATGAGCCTCGTTAGCCCTTCTGGCAGAGTCGCCTTCACGGCACGGATTCCGGAGAACGTTCATCGGCAGCTGCGCCTGTACTGCGCCCAGCACAACGTGGACCTCCGGGACGTGGTTACCGAGGCGCTGCGCGCCTACTTGTCTGGCCCCTCCAAGCATCCGTCCTCCTGCCCGCTGGCCGCAGCCGACGAAGACGAAGTCCGCCTCTGCCGCGAGCTGGTCAGCGCCTGGCGTGCGGCCGACGGACCATGGCGCGAGCTGCTTTCCTGGTTCGTAGCAGGCGTGCGCCGCAGGCTTGGTGCATAATGGGGGCATGGACCCCATCGAGTCCATCGCCCGCGCAATCGCCACCTTCGAGGGTTTCTTCAAGCTAGGCTCAAGAGCCCAGAGGAACAACAACCCGGGAAACCTGCGCTACGCCGGACAGCCCGGCGCAATCGGGGCCGATGCCGCCGGCTACGCTGTCTTCCCCAACGCTGAGGCCGGCTGGGAGGCGCTGCGCCGGCAAATCCGCCTCGATGCCTCCCGCGGTCTGACCCTCGAGCAGTTCATCCGCAAATACGCCCCTCCCAATGAGAACCCAACCGAGGCCTACCTCCGCTTTGTCTCGCAGCGTACCGGACTGGCTCCCGGCGATCGGCTCCCTTTCGCGCAGACCCCGCTGGCCGTCGCCGGCGGGGAGGATCTCTGGTGCGAGGGGGATGAGCCGTGCTGGTGGTACTACCGGACAAGCGCCCGCTCAGAGGAGTGGGGACCGCTGGTCGCCTTCGGCGTAGGACTGGTGGCGTTGCTGGTTGTTCTGAGCTGAGCCAGGCGGCGGCGTACCGTTGATGGGGAGACGCCGGCGAGGAGGGCAATCTCACGCTGGCTTTTTCCTTCCGCCGCGGCCTGGGCGATTCGCAACGTGTCCGCGGAAAGCGGCGGACGACCGATGCGCTTGCCAAGCGCCCGCGCGCGCGCCAGGCCGGCGCGCGTGCGCTCGCGGATGAGCTGCCGCTCGATGTCGGCCAGAGCCGCCATCAGGGCCACGATCACCCAACCCCAGGGCGCCGTGGTGTCGAGTTCCGGCTGCCGCACCGCCCGGAACTTCACCCCGTAGTGTTCCAGCCGCGCTAGGTGCTGAATGGTTTGTGCCACCCCTTCCCGGCTGAGTCGGTCCAACGACCAAAACACCAAAAGCTCGAACCGCCGGCGGGCGGCATCCGCCATCATGCGCCGGAATTGCGCGCGCTCTGCCTTTGCCCCAGACTCCTGCTCCACGTACTCGGCCACTACAGCATGGCCGTGTTCAGCGCACCATGCTCGCAGCTCTGCGATCTGGTTTTCGGGGTGTTGCTCGTCAGTGGAAACTCTGGCGTAGATGGCAGCCCGCATAGGCGCTGGATTTCTCGTTCTTCGTCTGGATCAAGCCGGTCCCCGTTGATGTAGGCGATGTAGAGTGTCCGCAGCACCTCGACCATTGTTCCACTAAATCACCATTATTTCCGCCGACACGATGGGAGACAATCGGATTTTTCCCAGAGGTGCCACGCGGCTGACGTTTAAAAGGGCACCCTGCGGTCGGTACCACGCTCCCGCCGTCGTTCCCATATCTCGCGCGCAAAGGTGGACCGGTCTTCTGGTGGGGTAGCCCGCACCCGCTCGATCGCCTGATCGAGCGTCAGGGTGCTCGGCAGTCCCTTCAGCGCCATCACCGCATCCACCCATTCCCCTAGTGTCCTTGCTCCGCGGGCGGTCGCGGAGCGGCGTCGCTTGGGGTTGAACTGTCTGGTGCGGCGGCCGATGCCCACGCGCGCAAACCAAGCACCTTTGGCGCTGTTGCAGGCCCGGCAAGCCCAGGCCAAATTCTCGGGCGTGTTGTCCTCTTCGAAGCCGTTGATGTGATCGACCTCGATCCACCCTTGAGTTGTCCCGCAATAGATGCACCTGCGCTCTGGTTGCGCGATGGCATTTCGCGCACGATAGCGCAGGGCACGGTCGGTGACCTCGGGCAGCGGGTTGCGGATGCGCTGGGCCTCCAAAATCTGGCGTTGCAGCTCGCGTAACGCCGCCCAGTCGGTGATGCGATCGAGCACCCACTGGGCAGCGCGCTCCTTGGCCTGGCGCAAGGGAAGCGCTGGCGTGAGAACAGCTGATTTGCGCAGCCAGTCGCCGGCTTCGCCAGTGTAAAACCTGTACCAGAGCTGGTAGAGATTGCTGCCCTTGTGCGTCTCCTCGAGCTGGAAGTCTGGGTCCATCCATCCCTCGGGCGCGATGCCGGTCAGGTACATGGTCCAGTGCCGGCGTCCCTCGTAGGTGACTGGACCCTGGAAGACCACCGCACGACCGTCTCGCACAGCGTAAGCCGGTCCCCAGGGTGTCTCGAGCTTGGCGGGATTGAACAGACTTGGTTGTTCGAGCCGCTTGCGCTCGGCGCGCCAGCCCGCCCGGAAGGCGGATGCCCATTGTCTGCGCCAGCCGGCCCGCTCCCGTTCGCTCAGATTGTTCCAGTAGGGCGTGAATTCGGCGTCGCGTAACCAGCGCTCGAGCTTGTAGAGGATGTACTCCTGGCTGGGCGGGCTGCTGAATTCACGGGCGAACTCGCGGCCGGCATCGCGCGCCGATTGCACGAAGTAGTTCGGATTCCACAGGCGAAGCTGCTCTCTACGCTGGTACTCCTCGAGCACCTGCCGGGCGCGTGCGGCGCCTTTGGCGTCGCTGGCTGCCAGTCGCCTCCATTCATCGGGTGGAAAGTACTGCATTGCTTCAGCGAGGTCGCGTGAGCTTGGCGTGCTGCGCCCATCCAGGCGCGCAATTGCGCGTGCTACGTCCTCCAGCCAGTTCCCAGGTATGCCGCGCTGCTCTGCTTGACGGCGGATGATGCGCTGGGTTTCTTTCTCTCCGGTTCCCCAAACCCAGCTTGAGACGTTGGCTGTCCTCTGCATCTCAGCGGTTTGCCCGTGCGGTCCATCCTAGGCCGAAGGCGATGACC
>JANXAX010000235.1 GCA_025062175.1 Anaerolineae bacterium
TATGGGAGGTGCACCGCCTTTTGTCAGGATTCCCATTATCCCTTGGTAACGATCTCCTGGCGCACGTACCAAATTTTTTGGACACGTACTCTTCTCTGTGTTACTATTAAAGGTCAACTCAAGAATATGTATGCTTTACTTAATAAAAGGTGGGAGGCGGACACGATTCTATAGTATAGCAAGTGGTGGGTATACCAAGCGATGAACGAAGAGAAGAAGCTGATCGTGCGCGGAGCACGGGTGCATAATCTCAAGAACATCACCGTCGAACTACCGCGCGACCGGCTGATTGTCATCACTGGCCTGTCGGGCAGCGGAAAATCCAGCCTGGCGTTTGACACCATCTACGCCGAGGGACAGCGCCGTTACGTCGAGTCCCTTTCGTCATACGCGCGTCAATTCCTCGGCCAGATGGACAAACCAGATGTCGATCAAATCGAAGGTCTCAGCCCCGCCATCTCGATCGACCAGCGCGGCGCGAGCCAGAACCCCCGCTCCACGGTGGGCACCACCACCGAGGTGTATGACTATCTGCGTCTGCTTTATGCGCGTATCGGCCAGCCGCACTGTCCGCAATGCGGCCGGGAGGTCAACCAACAATCCGCCCAGCAGATCGTGGATGCCCTGCTTGCCAAGCCGTCTGGCACACGTCTGATGATCCTCGCTCCGCTGATCAAAGATCGCAAAGGCGAACACAAGGCGGTCTTTGAGGACATCCGCAAGCGCGGCTATGTGCGCGTGCGCGTAGACGGACAGGTGCGCGATGTGGACGAGGAGATCGAGCTGGAGCGCTATAAGGCGCATACGATCGAAGCAGTTGTCGACCGCCTGGTCATCCGTCACCCAGGGGATGAAGGTGAACCCACCGACGTATCACGCCTGACCGACTCGGTGGAAACCGCACTGAAGCTGGGCAATGGGGTGCTCATCGCTACGGATGTGACCGACCCCAACCATCCGGTGGATCAACTCTTCAGCGAACGTTTTGCGTGTGTCTATTGCGGCATCAACCTGCCGGAGATCGAGCCGCGCACGTTTAGCTTCAACAGCCCGCACGGTGCCTGTCCGGCCTGTAGCGGCCTGGGGGTCAAGATGGAAATCGACCCTGACCTCGTCTTTGCCAACCCCGAGCTTTCGCTCGACCAAGGGGCGGTGTTGCCATGGGCGCGGCGCGAACACGGCGCGGTGTACGATGGTTACTATCAGCAATTGCTGCGCGCGGCCGCTAAGCACTACGGCATCCCCACCGACGTACCAGTGAAGGAGCTCTCTCCGCGCCAGCGCGATATCATTCTCTATGGGGGCAAGCCGGGCGAACGCATCCGGCTGCGCTGGCATAACCAGGATGGTATGGAACGGGTCTATGAGACCACCTTCGAGGGTGTTATTCCCAATCTACAGCGCCGCTACAAAGAAAGCACCAGTGATTATGTGCGCAGCGAGATTGAGCGGTACATGTCGGCGCGTCCATGCCCGGCGTGCCAGGGCAAACGGCTGCGCCCAGAGGCCTTGGCGGTGACCATCACCGGCCTCTCGATCGACCAGGTGACGGCGATGTCCGTCGCTGAAGCGCTGGAATGGGTGCGTTGGTTGCGCGGCGAGGGACGACCTTCACCGCTCACCGAGCGCCAGCAAGCGATCGCGCATCAGGTGCTCAAAGAGATCTACAACCGCCTTAATTTCATGGTGAGCGTAGGGCTCGATTACTTGACGCTCGACCGCGCCACCGGGACGCTCTCCGGTGGCGAAGCGCAGCGCATCCGCCTGGCCACCCAGATCGGCTCACAGCTGATGGGTTGCTTGTACGTCTTGGACGAGCCTTCCATCGGTCTGCATCAGCGCGACAACGCCCGTCTGTTGGCCACGCTGAAACAGCTGCGTGATCTGGGCAATACCGTGCTGGTGGTCGAACACGACGAAGAAACCATCCGCAACGCAGACTGGGTGCTCGATATGGGACCTGGCGCCGGCGAGCATGGTGGTTACGTAGTATGCTCAGCGCCGTTTCCGGAGTTTCTCCAATGCCGCGAATCGTTGACCGCCCAATACCTGCGTGGCGAGCGCTACATCCCGGTGCCGGCCAAGCGCCAGCCGGGCAATGGCCAGTATCTGATCGTGCGCGGCGCGCGCGAGAACAACTTGAAGAACATCGATGTTGCCTTCCCGCTCGGCAAGTTCATCTGCGTCACCGGAGTGAGTGGCAGCGGCAAGAGCACCCTAGTGATCGAGGTGTTGTACAAGCGCTTGGCACAACACTTCTATCAGGCTAAGGAACGTCCAGGCGCGCATGAGAGCATCGAAGGCCTGGACGCGATTGACAAGGTGATTGACATCGATCAGTCTCCTATCGGGCGCACGCCGCGCAGCAACCCAGCGACCTATACCAATGTCTTCACCCCGATCCGTGATCTCTTTGCCTCGTTGCCCGAGGCCAAGATGCGCGGCTATGGGCCGGGACGCTTCAGCTTCAACGTGCGCGGTGGACGCTGCGAGGCGTGTCAAGGGGATGGGATCATCCGTATCGAGATGCAATTCCTGCCCGACGTGTATGTTCCATGCGAGGTGTGCCGCGGCCTGCGCTACAACCGCGAGACGTTGCAAATCCGTTACAAGGGCAAGAACATCGCCGAAGTGCTCGATATGACGGTCGAAGAAGCGCTTGAATTCTTCGCTAACATCCCGGCCATCCGCAACAAATTACAGACGTTGTACGATGTCGGTCTGGGCTACATCCGGCTGGGGCAACCGGCGACCACCCTTTCCGGCGGTGAAGCGCAGCGCGTCAAACTGAGCCGCGAACTGAGCCGGCGCTCCACCGGTCGCACGCTCTACATCCTCGACGAGCCTACCATCGGGTTGCATTTCGCCGACATCGAAAAGCTCTTATCCGTCTTGATGCGCTTGGTGAGCAGCGGGAACACTGTGATCGTCATCGAGCACAATCTGGATGTGATCAAATGTGCCGACTGGATCATCGACCTAGGGCCGGAAGGGGGTGAGCGTGGCGGCTATGTCGTGGCCACCGGAACGCCGGAGGAAGTCGCCCAGGTGCCGGAAAGCTACACCGGCCAGTGGCTGCGCCGCGTGCTCGCGCAAGCTGGAAGACCTGTCGCGGCAGAAGCTCCCGCTGCGCCCTAGCCCGGCTTGCGCGATCCCCTGGGCGATCAGATCACCAAGCGAGCGCGGTGTTTACTCGGTGAAGCAGGTGATCGTCTCCATACGCATCGCGCGGATGCGGTCGCGCATCACCTGCGCCAGTTGGGCCATGAGCAAGTAACCCAAGGTGTGATCTTGCTCAAAACGTGCGCGCAATGGCGCACAGTCGAGCGCGATCACGCGGCACGGAGCCATCGCCTTGGCCGCAGAGGTGGCCTGATAAGGCGGCACCAGGGCGGACCACGCAAACACCTCACCAGGACTGATGGTGCTGAGCACGATCTCCCGTCCCTTGGTGGGCAAGGTCGCCGTGATGGCTACCTCACCGTCCATCAGGATGTATAAATTATTCAGTGTATCCCCATCCCGGAAGAAATACTCGCCGGCTGCTACTGAATCTTCCTGGGCCGCTTTGGCCAGAAAGACCAGACGTTCCTCGTCCAGACCACTGAAAAAAGGATAACGACGCAGCAATTCAGGTGAGACCATGGGACTCCTCCTTCTGGGCAGAGAGGTTGAGCTCCTGCAACACGGCGGCCAATACACGGGGAAGCGCCCGCGCCACGGCAGGGGTGAGCTCCTCGCTGAAGTGTTCTACGTCTTGCACTCCGATGGCATAGATGATAATTTCACGCGGCAGCGGAAGCGCCATGCGCTGGGCCATTTCCAGCGCAGTTACAAAGCTGGTGTCGTGGATGCATGTCCCATGCTGCATCGGGCAGAGGCGGGCCAGCTCGGTGTAGGATAGACGCCGGAAAGTGCCGGGTTCCGCGTGGCCAGGCTGCAACGCATCGATCAAGATGACGCGCTCATAGCCGAGCATGTGTTCCATCAGGCGCAACCCACCGACACTTAGCTCGCATACGTCCACGGGTGCATCGGGTGGCAGGGACGCGCGCACCGCCTCTGCCACCCGTACGCCTACGCCGTCGTCACCTAAGATGGGGTTGCCCAGCCCCAAGACCAGCGTCTTCATTACCGTCTCAGATGCGCGACCACGCTGCCGTCCGCCGCGTAAATTGTCACCTCTAAGGACATCTGACCTGGCAAAGCGTGTGTGGCACAGCCGAAGCAAGGATCATATGCGCGGAAGGCCATCTCGATGCGATTAAGCAGCCCATCGGTGATCTCGGTACCCTTTCGAATAAGCGACTGCGCTGCTTTCTTGACCGACATCGCAATGGAGGCATAATTGTTGGTGGTGCCCACAATGAGGTTCACCTTGGTCAAAATGCCTCGCTCATCCGTCCAGTAGTGATGAGTCAGCGTGCCGCGCGGTGCCTCGACACAACCCACGCCCTCGTCCGGGGTCGCCGTGATAGGCGCACGCGTATTGGGATCCGTGATCTCAGGATCGGTCACCAGCTCCAGCATGCGCTCGGCAGCATAGAGGAGCTCAATCAGGCGTGCCCAGTGGGTTGCCAGGCGGTAATGCACCGGCTGATAGCGCCCGTTGATCTTCTTGCTGCCCAGCGTCTCATACATCTTCTCAAACGCTTCTTGCGCCC
>JANXAX010000236.1 GCA_025062175.1 Anaerolineae bacterium
TCACCCACTGCTTGATCATCGCCGCGTTATCGGCCGGGTTGTACGTGGTGGTGAAGAGAATGGCAGGTGGATTGTCATAGACTTGCGAGAGGAGCGGCCCCCAGTCCGAGACCTGGCCCACGGTGAAGGACTGATTCAACGTGATCTCCCAGCCGAATTCCTTGATCTGCGCCTCGAAAGTCGTCGCGATAAAGGTGTCATAGGTGTCATCGCCGCGCAGAATGGCTGCTGTCTTCTTCTCGGGCCGGTACAGCCCCTTTTCGACGATTTCGTTCAGGAAGCGCGCAAAGCCACCCCCGTACCATTCCTCATTCGGGTCAGTCTGGAAGATGGACCAGTAGCGCTCCGGGTTGCTCTGATAGCGGTCCGTCCAAGCCTTCTGCGTGTTATTATTGTAATAGAGCACCCCTGCGTCCGCGCAGATGTCGAACTCCGGCGCCGAGGTCAGATGGTAGCCGGAGAAAATGACATCCGCCTTCTCCACCTCGATGGCGCGCTGGAACGCGGTCGTCACCTGATCGCCCACCGAGTCGATGTTGTCGATCTCAATATACTTGATCCGGTGACCAGCCAGGTTATTACCGGTCAGCTCGTTGATTTCGTCGATGCCCATCACGGTGCCGTTGCGCATCTCGATGCCGTCCGCGGCGATGAAACCGCTCAGTGGGAAGATACCCACGGCACGGATATCTTCTTTCTCCTGAAAGTGAGATGGTGCTGTGCTGGGCACCTCTGTCACCGCGGCAGCCTGTGCCGGCGCGGTCTGGGACACGAACCCCGCTCCCAGCACACTCCCGGCGCCAACTGCCATTGCCGCTCGAAGAAAATCGCGCCGCTTCATCTTTTTGTCGAACACTTTTCCGTCCTCCTTTCGCAATTGTGTGAGCTGTGTGGTTACCGCTGCTCCAACCTTGTATCACGTTGTGCCGTGTTGGGTATTCGCATCGGGGTGTGGATCTCGCACCTGCACCCCGAAGACGAACCAGATCAATACTTCACCTTGACGGGCTGTCCCCCTTTGGCCGCCGACTCGTCGATGGCAAAGCACAGCGCCATCGTCTTGTATGTGTCGTGTACCGATGCATGCGATTCGACGTTGTTCTCGATGCACTCCATGAAATGCTCGATCTCGGTCTTGAAGGGATGATGGGACACCTCGCCGCTGTCCGGCTCGATGGTGGGGAATTTCCAATAGCCCAGCGCGCCGGGATACCACTTGGACGAGTGCACGGCGTTGTTGCGAATCGACATCTCAGTGCCGAAGATCTGCGTGTTGAAGATATAGGGCGTCTCGCCCTCGATCATGCTGGACAGCTTGCCGATGGCGCCGTTGGCGAAGCGCAGCGCCGCCACGGTGAGTGGTGGATACTCGAAATCGGGGTTGGCGATCGGCCCGGCACTGAAGGCGGCCACCTCTTCCACCTCGCCGGCCAGCCAGCGCAGAATGTCCGCCGCGTGGATGCCAGCCACGGTGAAACTGCTGCCACCGGAAATCTTCTTGACATAGTACGGATAGCCAGGATACGCCTTGATGATAGGGTGCCAGTAATCTGCCTCGGCGTAAAGCAGTCTGCCCAGCTTGCCGTCGTCCAGCAAGGCACGGATAGTCTGGAACTGGGGGTTCCAGCGCAGGACCACGCTGGTGACGGTCTTCACACCGGCCTTGGTCACCGCCTCAACTAGGTGATCTACCTCCTTGCGCGAGGTGCCCAGTGGCTTTTCCACGACCACGTGCCGCCCGGTCAGGGCCGCTTTTGCACAATATTCCGCGCGCGAGTCGGCGTGGGCGCAGTGCACCACAATTTGAATGCGATCGTCCTTCAGGAGTTCATCCAGGCTAGCGTATTCCTTGCCATCCACCCCATGTTGCTGCATCAGGCGCGATGCCTTGCCGGGAGTCTTGTTGTAAATCCCCACCACCCAGGTGAGCGGATGATCGCGAAAAACTTTCACATACTCGCCCGCGACCCATCCCGCGCCGATAAGACCAACACCGTATTTCTTGCTCATCGTTGAACCTCCTCAATTAATGGTGAAATAGCCCATGATAGGGAAGGGTGGACTGAATCGACAGTGAACGCGGAAGCTTACGAAGGAGGATAAATCAGCGGTAGACCACGCGGCGGTGCTCATCGATGATATCGCCCTGATCTCAGCATAACCCAGCTGGTTGTCATCACAGACATTTGGAGGCGTCCCAATGCCTCGAACAAATCATGCATACTAAATATAGCATAATTTTTTTCATCTGTCAATTATCGAGGGCTGAGAATGAGTTGCAGAGTTGACATTCATCAAACGATCATCCAGAATAGTTCGCAGACTCGATCTCTTTGGCCAGGAGACCAGGTTTAGGTAGGATAGAAGAGCTCGCCGTTTTCCCAACCCGAAACAGGAGACAGGAATGGATAAATCCAGGCTGCAGATCGCGATCGCAGTCATGGCAATGATGTTGTCGTCTGGGCGTGTAACTTCAGCTTCGGCACGGCCAGGATTGCCAGCGCCAAGCTGACGGCAGCCAAAGACGGGACGCAAGGGACCGTGGCGTTCGCTCCAGATCAGACGTTTTACTTCTGACAGCCCACGCTTGGTTTCAAATGAACGATGAGGTATCAAAGAGGTTGAAATCGCGGCGGTGCTGTCTACGCCTGAGCAAGTGGAAACTGTACGTCCGAGACGCGCGGTATATCAATCGCGTTTTGAACGAGGAATACCCCCGCAAACGTATTTAGTGTGGGTTTTCGTGGATGTCAAGGAGGAACGGCGGAGGTCGTGACCGCATACTGGAGCACCAAGCTGGAGAAGTATTGGAGGACAAGCTATGAGGGTCGCGTATGTAGAGAGACAGACATCCTGACCATCATTCTCTCGGATGCGCTGGTGGCAGAAAGCGACGAGGATAAGCCTGGAGTGATCCTGGATTAAGATGCTGCGGGGAACCTGGTCGCGCTGGAGATCCTGGATGCATCACAACGGGTGGGGTTGCCGTACCGGATTGAGTATCAGGTGGTGCTGCCGGAGACGAGCTCAAAATAAAAATGGATGACGAGCTGCGCCCTGAATATGATTTGCAGGAGCTGCTTAAAGGTGGCATTCTGGGGGAGTACGCATCTCGGCATCGCGCAGGTACCAACGTGGTGTTGCTCGAACTGGATGTCGCCAAAGCGTTCCCGAATGAGGCTGCAGTTAACGAAGCGCTGCGCCTGGTCACATGGCTGGTCGAGATTCAACATGGCGGGAGGTGTTGTCAGGCAAAGTGACGAAATAGCGGTCTGGAGCGGCAACAGCTCTCTGAGCCGCGACCGTCAGGGAGCAGTTGTGAAGCTGCTTGCTTGCACGTGATTCGATCAAATCTTGTGCCCTTACATCCAGCGTGCCACAACGCATTGTTTCTCTCTAATACATACATAAAGTCGATTATCCTAACAACACATTGTGCATCCTTCTACCAAACCGTATACAATACATCTAAGCATGGGATCACCTACCCCTGCCTTTTCATGGTCCGGTTCGCAGAACCATTCTGCTGAAAATATATATCACCAAGGAGTACGGAAGGAGTTTAGAAGATGAATAAACCAGTGCTTGGCGTCATTGTCGGAAACCGCGGTTTCTTCCCCGACCACCTGTGCGAGAGCGGACGGCGTACTATCCTCAAGGTCTTTGCCGAAGAGGGTATCGAAGCGGTCGCCTTGACCCCTGAAGACACTCCCTTCGGCAGCGTGGAGAGCTTGAGCGACGCCCGCAAGTGCGCCGATCTGTTCAAGCAGCATCGCGACCGCATCGATGGTGTGTTGGTGACCCTGCCCAACTTTGGCGACGAGCGTGCGGTGGCGAATGCCCTGCGTTGGTCCGGCCTGGACGTGCCCGTGCTGGTGCACGCCTTCCCGGACGACGCGGACAAGATGACCGTCGCCGACCGGCGCGACTCGTTCTGCGGCAAGATGTCGGTGTGCAACAACCTGCGCCAATACGGCATCAAGTACAGCTTGACCCGATTGCACACCGTCGACCCGGAGAGCGAGAGCTTCCGCACCGATCTGCGTCGTTTTGTGAGCGTGTGTCGGGTGGTGCGTGGAATGCGCAACATCCGCGTGGGCGTGGTGGGCGCCCGCCCCGCCGCCTTCAACACGGTGCGCTTCAGCGAGAAGCTGCTGGAACGTGCCGGCATCTCGGTCGAGACCCTCGACCTTTCCGAGATCATCGGCCGCGCGGAGCGCGTCAAGCCGGGTGATGCTCGCCTGAAGGCCAAGATCGACCAGATCCGCAACTACGTCTCGACCAAAGGGGTACCGGATGCCGCCATCGTCAAGATGGCCCAGTTCGGCGTGGTGCTCGACGAGTGGGTGAAAGAACAGCAGCTGGTCGCCACCGCCATCCAGTGCTGGACAGCGCTGGAGGAATACTATGGGGTGGTGCCCTGTACGCTGATGAGCATCATGAGCAATGCGTTGAAGCCCTCGGCATGTGAGACCGACATCGCTGGCGCGATCGGCATGTATGCGTTGGCGCTGGCCAGCGGCAAGCCCAGCGCGCTCATCGACTGGAACAATAATTACGGCGATGACCCCGACAAGGGGGTGATCTTCCACTGCTCCAACTTGCCCATCGACATCTTCGTCAGCCCTTCAGAAGGCAAAGAAATCCCGC
>JANXAX010000237.1 GCA_025062175.1 Anaerolineae bacterium
AAAAATTTAGAACAACTTAAAATTTACTGTAAGATAAGTCCTGAGGAAGAAAGGGTTTTGCTATCTCCTGCAAGACCTATAGTGCTTTTAGAGGGAAGGGACCGTGTGACCCAATTCCTCATCAACACTTCTTATTGTAGAGGTGGACAGTGGACGGTCTCAACTATGACAGTTCTGAAGGCTGACCCTCAACAACACTGAAGCCCCATCCGTGGCAACACGGATGGGGCTTCAGTGGATGCTCCACTTGTTAGGGGTTCCGACTCATGGTTGGGGACAGGAGAAGAATCTTCTCCTGTCCCCGAGGGAATGACATCGTCAACGAGGTGGGATCAACAAAACTTGGCCAGCTCGAATGTAATTTGGGTTGGAAATGTTGTTATACGAAGCCAGTCGCCAGACATTCACTCCGAAGCGGCGTGCGATGGAGAACAAGGTATCGCCATATTGCACGATGTACTGGGTCGGTGTCGGACCGGGTCCGGGTGGCGTGGGTCCGGGCGCTGGAATGATGAGCACCTGTCCCACGTAGATGAGATTGATGTTAGGGATATTGTTCAGCGATACCAACTGCCAAATGCTCACCCCAAAGCGGCGTGCGATTGAGTACAGGGTGTCACCACGTTGCACAACGTAGCGCGTCGGTGCGGGAGGTGGTGTAAGGGTCACCGGAGGTGGCGGTGTTATGGTCACCGGAGGCGGTGGCGTCGGAGTCACCGGAAGCGGCGTCGGGGTCGCTGGGGGGGGACCGCCACCACCGACTATGATGTTGCCACCTTGGGAAGAAGCCGGTAGCTGCTGACCCTGTGCATTGGCTAGAATGACAATACTAAATGTCAAATCAACAGTGCCCGCCGCTTGACCGCGGAAGACCACGGTGGCCAGCAACCCGCTGCCACTGACCGGAGGTTTCGGCGGCAACTGGGTCAGGGCATAGCGGATGACCCCTGTCGCATTGTCGGCAGAGTTCAACGCGACAAAATCAGGGGAAGGGAAGTTACCCGGTTGGATCTGAACTCCATCGCGGCCGGGATCCGCATCCTGTACTTGTAAGGCAGCCGGGTTAAAACGCAGTTCGACATCGGCGGCATACAGTCCTGAGACATTCTCAATACGGATCTCGACCGTGGCCGTCTGTCCAATACCGATCTGTTGGGTGACCGGCTGGACGCGCACCACGGTGCCCGCCTGCATAGCCGCAGCCGGGCCGACAGCCAAGAGACTGCCCACTAAGACCACCACAAGTACGATCCCAACGAACGCTGGCAACGGACGCCCCATATTCCAATTTCGCTGTATCATGGTTAACCTCCTAATGTTACTGCGATACCAATGTTCTCCTGCATTAATGTCCTTCGGATTGAAACACAATGCATCTTAACCGCTATATTGGTATAATGTTAACGACGCGGCTGCTTCTCAGGTTGTTCCCCCAATGTGGACAAGGTGGGTTCACCCGAGAAACAACTTAGGTCAAACTTTTTGGGTACTTCGGATAGCCCCTTCGTTCTCAGGAATCATCGACGACGATGGGAATCCAGTATTCTTAAGCGCCTTCGCGGAGTGATGCGCGTTGGCGAGGCTATCTCGCCGTCATTGTGAAAGAGCACTTTCGGGTAATCCTAGTGGAGGGCCAGCAATTTGTGTCGGCAATCACCCATGCCGATGCATCGGTGCGGTGATGGAAAAGATCATACGCAACAGCTTGCGCTATCAGTATAACATGATTTATGTAAAGAGTCAAGAGCTGAGTGTCCCATAAGACAGGAAACTCATCAGGAGATTGCCTCGATGACAGAAAACTCCTCGGTGCAAACAACGGAAGAACCTCTCTTGGGCAGACACACTACATGGCAAACGCTGATCGACGCCCTCCCTGACCCGATCTACATCAAGAGCCTGGACAATCGCTACCTAATCATCAACCGCGCAATGGCGCGCTTTCTCGGTGTACCCGACCCAACCGCTGCGGTGGGCAAGACGGACTACGCGTTCTATCCACCCGAGGTAGCTGCCCGTCTGGTCGCGGATGAACAAACGGTGATACAAAACGGCCAACCTATGGTCAACTATGAAGAGTTTCTCCCCCATCCCGCCACTGGTGAGATGTGCTGGGTATCCACAACGCAGGTGCCAGTACGTGACCATCGTGGCATTGTGGTCGGATTGATCGGCATTGGCAGAGACATCACAGCACTCAAACTTGAAGAGGAAGCACGTCAGGCCCGAATGGCACGCCTGGAGCGGCAACAACGTGCAATCGTCACTCTGGCAACACACCCAACCGTCTTATCGGGCGAATTCGAAGCGGCATGTCGCATTATCACCGAGCTCGCGGCTAATACTATGGAAATTGAGCGTTGCAGTATATGGTCACTCGAGAACCCCCAAGAACTGCGGTGTATCACCCTGTTTGAGCGCTCCCTAGGTCGCCATTCGCGTGGAATGGTTTTGAGAGCGGAACGTTATCCAAGATACTTTGAAGCAGTCCACACCGCACGCGTCATCGATGCACACGACGTCCTGGCGGATGCTCGCACCAATGAGTTCTCCAACGATTATCTCACTCCTTTAGGCATCACCTCGCTGCTGGACGCGCCGGTGCGTGTAGGCGGCCGCGTCGTAGGTATCGTGTGCCACGAACATGTGGGACCTGCGCGCCGCTGGCAAGAGGACGAGATTGTCTTCGCAGGTGAGGTGGCCGATCAGGTAGCGCAAGCGCTTCTGAACCGTCGGCGGCAAGAGGCAGAGGTGGAACTGCGCCGCAATCAGGAACGGCTCGAGCTGGCATTGCGCGGCGCCGATTTGGGCATGTACGACTGGGATCTGCATACGGGCGAAGTGGTGATCAACGCGCGATATGCTGAAATGTTGGGATACACCCACGAGGAGCTGCAACCGTTCACCATCTGGACTTGGACGGAGCTCGTGCATCCTGAGGATCGCCCTCAAGAGATAGAAGCACTCCAAAGGGAGATGGGCGCAGATTTCCCACTCGTGGAAATTGAATATCGCATGCGCACCCGCGACGGGGGATGGAAATGGATCCTCAATCGAGGCAAAGTGGTGGAATGGGATCGCGACGGGAAACCTTTGCGCATCTGTGGCACCCACCTGGATATCACAGCGCGCAAGCGGGCAGAGGAGGAGCATCGCAAGCTACTTGCCCATGCGATGGAGGCGCAAAAGCTCGAGGCCATCGGCCAGCTCACCGCCGGCATTGCCCACGAATTCAATAATCTTCTGACGAGCATCAACGGCTTTGCCGAGCTGCTTCAGATGGAGCTAGCATCGGATGACCCACGCCATGGCAAAGCTGAGCGCATCCTGGCATCAGGCCAGCGCGCCGCACAACTGGTCAACCAACTGCTCGCCTTTGGACGCAAACAGGTGATTATGCCTCGGGTACTGGATCTCAATCAAGTGTTAGACGGACTGATGTCGATGGTGCGCATGGCACTGCGCCATGATATCTCTCTGATCACCGACTTCGCACCTGCTCTGTGGCCAGTCAAAATCGACCCTGCTCAGGTTGAGCAAGTTGTGCTCAACCTGGTGTTCAATGCCCGTGATGCGATGCCGGAGGGTGGTACCCTTACCCTCCGCACTGCTAATGTCGCGCTTGACAAGACATCTTCGGTCAAGCCTCCTGACTTAGAGGCCGGGCAATATGTTCGCCTGACGATCGAAGACACCGGAATGGGAATGGACGACCAAGTAAAGCAGCACCTTTTTGAGCCATTTTTCACAACCAAAGAGGTGGGCAAGGGCATCGGGCTGGGTCTGGCGGCTGTGTTCGGCATCGTCAAGCAAAATGGGGGCGATATCATCATTGAAAGCTCCCCTGGCATAGGCACTGCGGTGCACATTTATCTACCCGTCGTCGAAGAAGCCGGCCTCCCAGCCAGAAGCCAAAGAGCACCTGAGACAGGTCAACCCCTTTGCCGCGAAACGATCTTGGTGTTCGAAGAACACGAAGGAGTGCGACAACTGGCACAGGTGATCCTGGATCAGGAGGGATATCAGACACTCACGGCCGCAAACAAGCAAGAAGCACTCACACTGGCCACGCAGTACGGTGACAAAATCGATCTGCTGCTCACCAGCGAACCTTCCGATATGCCCTTGTCCAATACAGACAGTGGTCGCTTAATCGAATCCCTGCTCGCAGCTTGTCCTAATATGAAAGTGCTCTATATGACCGCTTATGCAGATGAGCTCCGAGACAAGGGAGAAAACGTTCGCCCTGGCGTTGCCTATATTGCCAAGCCTTTCCGTACCTCGGAGCTGGTTCTCCAAGTGCGTCGCCTGCTGGAACGTTGAGCTCAGTACTCCAGCGAGGACTCACGCACCAACCGTTGCCGGAAGACCCAATATGACCATGCCTGGTAGAGCAAGACCACCGGCACCAAAGCCAGTGCAATATAGCTCATGATCCGGAGCGTATAAGCGCTGGACGATGCCGTGTAAATGGTCAAACTCCATTCCGGATTAAGACTGGAGACCATCACACGTGGATATAGACCGAGGAATAGCGAGCTCACCACCAGAAGGATAGTCATTCCGACGCTCACAAAAGCAAGACCGGGATGGCCCTTCCGGAGCGATAATCCCGAAACCGCCAGTGCGAGAATCGCCAGCG
>JANXAX010000238.1 GCA_025062175.1 Anaerolineae bacterium
ATCAGTATTGACCCCGTGTGCGCGCGCAATATCGCGCACCTGCCATCCATATGGGTTGTCGGGCACCCGCGTGACGTATGCCGATGGCACTCCGAAACGCGCCAGCAGGATGGCCAGGGTGTACTCGCTGCCGGCCAGGGAGATGTGCACCTGTCGGGTGCACTCCAGGCGTTGCAAATCCGCCGGCGTATCCCGCACCATGGTTTCACCAAAGGTGACAAATACCGGTCCCTCTTTTCTCAAATGTCCCAGATCGTCTTGTGTGATGTCGTACTTCATCACTGGGACGCTCATCGTCTCACCTGCCCTCAAAGGTCTTTTCCTCATGACCATCCCGTGAGATACGGGAATATGTCTCCTGCTCTGGTCTGAGCTCGCGATGTCCCAAGCGGCTGGAGATGGTGCGTGCAGCGC
Organism: Anaerolineae bacterium; assembly: GCA_025062175.1. Lineage (GTDB taxonomy): Bacteria > Chloroflexota > Anaerolineae > 4572-78 > NAK82 > NAK82. The sequence continues at coordinate 415 of JANXAX010000238.1, forward strand.
GTAGCGTCCTTTCGATGAGATCCATCCGCTCTGCCAAGGGCTCCATGCGCCCGGCTGGGCCGGCGACGCTGATCGCGGCCACCACTTCGCCGGTTCCGTCGAAAATGGGCGCCGCAACACAACGCACCTCCGCCTCGTGTTCGCCTCGGTCCAGGGCATAGCCCTGGCGACGCACTTCTTCGAGATGGCGCATCAAGTCGTCCACATTGCGGATTGTTGCCGTGGTGTAGGGGAACAGGCCGGTCTGTTCGAAGTGCGCGCGCACTAGCTGGGGGTCCGAGTAAGCCAGCAGGACCTTGCCCAGACCGGTGCAATATGCCGGCAGCCGCCCACCCACGCGCGAGGACATGACCTGCACGGCGCACAATCCGCTGAGCTTCTCGATATACACCACTTCCATCTTATCTAATACGGCCAGGTGGACCGTTTCCCTTGTCTCGTCTCGTAACTTTTCCAACTCGGGCAAAGCCGCCTGGCGGATGTCCGAGCCCATGTGATACGTCTGGGCCAGCTCCAGGCATGCCAGACCCAACTGATAATAACCCGATGCATCCCGCTCTACGTAGCGATTGCGTTCCAGAGTGGCCAGAATGCGAAAGGTGGTGCTGCTGCTTAAACCGATCGCCTCACTCAACTCGGTCAGAGTACGGCGCTTGCCGTCGGACAGGATCGAAAGCAAGCGCAGAGTCCGCTCCACAGCACGGATGCTATATCGACTGGTCGCTTGATCCTGGCTATCAGGAGATTTGCGCTTCGGCATTTAAATGCGCTTGCCTCCAGATACGCCGTATTTGGACCTGATCACCTCCTTTAGTCATGCAGCACCTCTGCCTCGCAGTACCTCTTCACGAAAACGACGCGCGCGCTCCGTGATGGTCGCGAAGTCACGCGCGTCCAAAAGCTTCTGGTCGAGCAGAGCACTCCCCACCGCCACCATATCCGCACCCGCGCGGATGAAAGCAGCGGTGGTATCGAGATCGACGCCTCCCACCGGCATCAATCTGATTTGGGGAAAGGGTGCTTTGAGCGCCTTGATATATTCTGGACCGCCCACGCTCGCTGGGAAGACCTTCACCAGATCAGCACCCGCCTCCCACGCGGTGAGGATCTCGGTGGGTGTATAGGCGCCCGGGATCACTGGAACCGCATAGCGGTGGCATAATTCGATGGTCTTCAGGTTGAGCGACGGCGCCACGATAAACTGTGCACCGGCCAGGATCGCTGCACGGGCGCTTTCGGGATCCAACACCGTGCCGGCGCCGAACAGCACATCACCACTATACCGAGTGATCGCCCGCTCGATCACCTCCAGCGCACCAGGTGTGGTCATCGTCACCTCGATAGCGTTCACACCACCCGCTTTGATCGCATCGGCTGCGGCCAACAGTTGTTCAGAGCTCTTCGCTCGCATAATTGCGATCACCCCTGTCTCAAGCAGCAGCGCCAGACGCTCTTCCTTTTTCATTGCGTGTAATGTCTCCGCGCAGCTTCGATATATGTCGAGGATAGCAGGTTTTGATACCGAGGGTTCTGACAGAGATTATGTTGCCGAGGAAGGAAGAACATTCCATTCAGCCCCCTCGCTCGAGATGACCTGCCATCTTTTTCATCATATGAAAATCCATTTCATAAGGCAAAAAAATTATAACATGATTCCGCGTACTTGTCAAGAGGTTTTTGCTCAAAAAACCAGTTGGATATAATCTCCGTGCCATACATAGAGCGAGGATGCCATTCGCGCAGCAGGAGATCGACATGGGGTTGACGATTACGGAGATTGCCAGGATGACCGACCTGAGCGCGGTGCGTGCCGACACCGATGAGGCAGAAGTTCGCGCGTTAGCTGAGGCGGCCCGACGTTACCATTGTTTTTGTGCCACCACCTTGCCTGCCTTCACCCCTCTGCTCAAGGACCTGTTGGCCGACACACCGGATATCCGCGTCAGCGGCAATGTAGCCTTCCCCTCCGGAGCCGCTACATCTGCGATCAAAATCGCCGAGGCCAGGGAGTTGCGCCGGATGGGGTGTGATGAGCTGGATATGGTGATCAATCTGGGGTGGCTGCGCTCGGGGCAGTACCAACGTGTCCTGGATGACATCCGAGGTGTGGTCGAAGCTGTTGACGGAGCGCCTGTCAAGGTTATCCTGGAATGCCATTATCTCACTGATGAGGAGATTCGCCGGGCGTGTGAACTGTGTATCCAGGCCGGCGCCGCCTTCATCAAGACGAGCACCGGCTGGGCACCTACGGGCGCCACCCTGGAAAACGTCGCGCTGATTAAGGCGTGTGTGGGCGATGCCATCGGCATCAAGGCGTCCGGTGGCATCCGTGGACTTGAAACGCTGATGGAGTTGTATCGCCGCGGAGCACGCCGCTTCGGCATCGGGCTGCGCTCGGCGCCGCGCATCTTCGAGCAGACAACAGCGTAAATAAGTCAGCGAGGCACGTGAAGGACGCGTGAAGCCGTATATCCTTGCTTGGGATCTGGGCACCAGCGGCTGTAAGACCACCCTTTTCGACAGCGAGGGCAATTGCCGGGCCAGCTGCCTGGTGCCCTACGCGACCAAGTATCCGACCAGCGGCTGGCACGAACAGCGGCCGATGGACTGGTGGCATGCCCTTGTCACGAGCACCCGTCAGCTGCTGGCGACAAGCCACATCCCACGCGACGCGATTGCCTGTTGCGGCATCTCGGGTCACAGCTTGGGAGTGGTGCCTCTCGACCGGAAGGGCGCATTATTGCGCGAATATGTGCCGATCTGGTCCGATGCACGCGCCAGTGCCCAGGCTGAGCGCTTCTTCTGCGCCGTTGACGAAGTCGAATGGTACCGGAAGACTGGCAATGGTTTTCCACCACCCCTTTATGCTGTGTTCAAGATCATGTGGTACCGAGATCACGAACCGGACATGTTCCGGCAGATCGATAAGGTCATCGGCACCAAAGATTTCATCAACTTCAAGCTGACTGGTCAGATCGTCACTGACCACTCGTATGCTTCTGGGAGCGGGGTGTATGACCTATTGCAAGGGGGCTACTCAGAGGCGCTCATTACCGCGAGTGGACTACCTCGAGAGATCTTCCCAGACATCGTTCCTTCAACCGAAGTGATCGGCGAGCTGCGTGCCGAAGCCGCCGAGGCGTTGGGATTGCCCCGCGATGTCAAGGTCGTCGCGGGTGGTGTAGACAATTCCTGTATGGCGTTGGGTGCGCGCAACATACAGCCGGGTCGCGTGTACAACTCTTTGGGCTCCTCTAGCTGGATTGCCGTCTCCGCGGCGCAACCCCTGCTCGACGACGCCGCGCGTCCCTACGTGTTTGCCCATGTGATCCCTGGCATGTTCACTTCAGCGGTGTCTATCTTCTCGGCAGGGAGCAGCTTTCGCTGGGTGCGTGACCAGCTGTGTCAGAATCTGGTGGCGCAAGCGGCGCAGCAGCAGGTGAGTGCCTATGAGCTGATGACCGCTCTGGCGGCGGAGTCCCCGGTCGGTGCCAATCGCCTGCTGTTTAATCCCAGTCTCGGGGGCGGCACCGCTTTGGAAGGCGGCCAGAACATCCGTGGCGCTTACATTGGGCTGGATCTGCGCCATACGCAGGCCGATCTGATCCGTGCTGCTATGGAGGGCATTGCCCTAGGACTGCGCCGTGCTCTGGATGTGTTGCGCCGCCTCACCAGGCTGGAAGATGAGATGCTGATCGTCGGAGGTGGGAGCAGGAGTGCCCTGTGGCGGCAAATTTGCGCCGATGTTTACAACATGACTCTGGTGAAGACTCAGATCGACCAGGAAGCTGCTGCCTTGGGAGCGGCGGCCGTGGCGGCTGTCGGCACAGGTCTCTGGCGTGATTTCAGCCAGATCGACGTCATTCACAAGATCGAGCACGTCACCCGCCCCATCCCGCATCATGCCGCCATATACGAGCGGCTGTTGCCCATCTTCATCCGGGCGGCGCAGCATCAGGCCGAGCTGGGCGAGATGCTGGCTGCCCTGGAGCTATAAGTATCATATCCTCAGGTGTCTATCCTCTATGCCCTGACTCCGCGCACGGCAGGGTAGTTGCTCTCTGGAATGGGGCCTGTCCCAGAACAGGTGTTCTCATGAAATGAGTTGAGCAACCGATCACCGGTTGGGTGCTACGGTCTGTGGCGGGTAAGGAGATCTGTTTGCCCGGCGCCGGCGATTCCTTCGCCCATTCGGTTGTTTCCCCCGAGCTATGTCCCGTACAG
>JANXAX010000239.1 GCA_025062175.1 Anaerolineae bacterium
AGCGGGCCGGTGACGATCGCTGGTGGCCTGGTGCAGGGCAATGCCGAGATGTTGGCCGGCTTTGTGCTGGCTCAGCTGATCCGTGAGGGCACTCCATTGGTTTATGGTGGTGGCGTCTTGCCGCTTGACATGCGCACTACCCTGATGACTTACGGAGCACCTGAGTTTATGCTAGCCGTATGTGCTCTTAAGGATATGGCACGCTATTATCGCCTGCCCATGTTCCATTTCGCCGGGTGCTCCGACGCCAAGACGTTCGATCAGCAGGCCAGTTTGGAAGGGGCGCTGTGGGTGATGCTGGCAGCCCTGAACGGCGGCAACCTAGTGCACGACATGGGATATATCGACAACGGCCTGACCACCAGCTACCAGCAGCTGGTGACTATGGACGAAGTAGTGGGCATGGTGGCACGCTTCATGGGGGGCATCCCGGTCACCGAGGAAACGATGGCGCTCGATGTTATCGATCGGGTAGGGCCGGGCGGGCATTTCCTTGCGGATGACCATACTTTGAACCATTTCCGTGAGAATTGGATGCCCAAGCTGCTGGATCGCAGCAATTACACCACCTGGGTGGCCGGCGGCAGGCTGACGTTGGGCGACCGGGCATTGCAGCGTGCACGTCATCTGCTCCAGACTCACACCCCCGAGCCGTTGCCGGAGGATGTCGCCGAAAAGCTGGCCGCCATTGTGGCGCGTGCAGAACAGCGCGTGCAGCATGTTGCGACCGTGTCATGAGGTCAGGAGTTTGCGCTAATGCGGATTATCATCGGCAGTGATCATTTCGGCTATCACCTTAAAGAGGATCTCAAAGCATACTTGCAGGAGCAGGGACATGAGGTCATCGATGCTGGCTGGCACAGCCCCACCGAACCGGTGGATTATCCTGATATCGCAGTGCAGGTTGCCGAACGCATTGCGCGAGGTGAGTTTGAGCGCGGTATCCTGATCTGCGGCACTGGTATCGGCATGGCGATCGTAGCAAACAAAGTGCCGGGCGTGCGCGCCGCCACTTGTCATGATCCCTATTCTGCCGAGCGTGCGCGTAAGAGCAACGATGCTCAGATTATGACGCTGGGCGCCCAAGTGGTGGCCCCCACTCTGGCACGCATGCTGGTGGATCACTGGTTGGCTTCGGAATTCGCTGGTGGGCGTTCTGCCCCCAAAGTGGAGAAGATCAAAGCCATCGATGCGCGCTATCGGCGTGTGCCGGAGTAGGGTTGGCATGAGAGCGGGTGGGGCCGGGTTCAACGGGAGTCGTGCATAAGTGCCACCGGGTGTTACCATCGTGGGATTGGGGCCGGGCGGCGCCCACTTGTGGACCGAAGCCGCTCGTCGCGTCTTTGCGGACAGCCAGGAAATCTGGCTGCGCACTGCTCGCCATCCTGGTGTGGAGGAGCTCGCCAGCCAACCCGGACTCAGAGTCCATTCCTTCGATGCCTGGTACGATGAAGCGGCTGACTTCGCCTCGCTCTACGAGCGCATTGCGCGCCGAGTGGTCGAGCTCGGGCAGCGCGAGCAAGGAGTGGTCTATGCCGTGCCAGGCCATCCCTCGGTGGGCGAGGTGACAGTGTCTCTCATTCGCCGCATGGCTCAGGAAGCCGGTTTGCCGGTGCGCATCGTGCCGGGTCTGAGCTTCCTCGAGCCAGTGCTCACCGCGCTCGGCATCGATGCGCTGGACGGACTGCAAATCGCCGACGCGGATCAGCTCGCTGCCATGCATCATCCTCTCTTAGATCCCGACCGTCCTGCGTTGGTGGCGCAACTCTACAGCCGGCGCCAGGCGGCTCAGGTCAAGCTCACTCTGATGAACAGCTACCCGGAGGACCACCCGGTCACGTTGGTGCACGCGGCAGGCACGGAGCGCGAGCGTGTGTTCACCATCCCCTTATACGAGCTGGACCGCCAGCCTGGCATCGACCACCTGACCACGCTTTATCTGCCGCCGCTCGCGGGAGCGGCCAGCCTGTCCGCCTTGCAGGAGACAGTCGCGCACCTGCGCGCCCCGGACGGTTGCCCTTGGGATCGCGAGCAGACGCACCTGAGCCTGCGTCCCTACCTGCTGGAAGAAGCGTACGAAGTGCTGACCGCTCTCGACGCGGAAGACCGTGTGGCGCTGATCGAAGAGCTGGGGGATTTGCTGCTCCAGATCGTGCTCCACGTGCAAATCGCCGCCGAGGAAGGGGATTTCCTGATGGCCGATGTCATCCGCACCATCGATGCCAAGTTGCGGCGTCGCCATCCCCACGTCTTCGGTGCGGTGGCGGTCAGTGGAGTCTCCGAGGTGCTCGTCAACTGGGAAGCGATCAAACGTTCAGAACGCGCTCGTGCGGAGGAGGTCACGCCAAGGGAGTCCATTCTAGACGGCGTCCCGGCAGCGATGCCGGCGCTGGCACGCGCGCAGGCCATCGCAGAGCGCGTGGCGCGGGTCGGGTTCGACTGGCCAAATGTACAGGGTGTTCTGGAGAAGATCGGCGAAGAGGCGCGCGAGCTGGCCGTGGCGGCCACTCCTGAGGCGCGTGCGACCGAGCTGGGCGATCTGCTCACCGCCGTGGTCAATTTAGCACGCTGGCTGGGCGTGGATGCTGAAAGCGCACTGCGCACCGCCAACGATCGCTTCTGTCGTCGCTTTCGTATGCTCGAACAACTGGCGGCACAGCGTGGCCTGGAATTGAATGCCCTGGACATCCATGCCCTGGACGCGCTATGGGAGGAAGCGAAAGCCCTGGTGGATGCCCCCGAAGTCGCCAAAACGCCGGACCGGTGTGAATCGCACCCCAAAGACGAAGCACTATGAAGTTCCCTTCGATTCGCACGTGGCCTATATGGGTGTGGTTGCTCGTTATGTTGATCTTTGGGAGCAGCGCGGCGTGCATCAGCGGCGGGCTGGGAGATGCCGAAAATCAGCGTAACAATGCGTTGCGACGTGCCGCGCTGGCTTACGAACTGCGTACGCGCGGGGAGGCCGATGAGGTGCTGGTGGACTTCGGTCACTTAGAATGGAGAGACAACCTGGGATTTGCTGGGCGCACTGTGTGGCTCAGCCCATTCGCGCGCGAGGAATATCTGGCGCTGCGCGACCCACAGCGCAGCTATATCTATCTGCACTCCCCTCAGCAGGAAAACGGAGACTTCACCATCGAGGTGGAACGTGGCGGCCCGGCGGGCATCCGACGCCACCGGTTACGCTTGCGCATTCAGGACGCCAGCTGGGTAGTGGTCCGAGATGAAGCGCTTCCTTAAACAGCGAATGAAGTGCTACTCTCTCATGGCCGCGGCTCGGAAAGGCCAAATCGGCTCGTGTGCATGAGCCGCCGCTGAGATTTACCGGTGGGCACGTCGTAAGCCTCAGAACACGAAACACGCGAAACCCCATCCTTTGCGTTTTTGGTTTCCTTTCACGGCTTTCATGTTCCGGATCTCGGCGCTCCCTAATCCTCGTGGCACAAAGTGCATCCTGCCAAGCTGCGCGTTTTGGCGGACGGCTAATTCTTATGGTCTCTCAGCGCCACTTCAGACCCATTACGATGAAAAACATGGTGAGCAGCACACGTGGCCAGCCGCGATAGCACATGGCTGCCATCAGACGCCGTTGCCCCAAAGCGCGGCCCAGCGGATGGCTCAGGATGCGCTTGCGGTAGCCCTCGAAGCGAAAGTTCTGATGGTGAAAAGCTTCGACCAGTTCTTCTGCTGCTACAGCGCCATAGCCCAACGAGAAGGAAATACCTTCCCCAGCAAGTGGATCCACTCCGGCTGCGTCGCCGACCAGCAGGATATGGGGTTGGCTCAACGTAGCGCGTGGGTCGAACCAGCGTTCTGGATGCCCTTGCCAGCGTTGGGTGGTATCGTAGGCATTGCGCGCTTCCAGCCCGGCACGGAAGAGCTTTTTAAGGTCGGCGCGCTCGCGTTTTGGATAGTAGCGACTGTCATAGATGCCCCGGTTGATGTACGCGTTACCGTTCTCGAGACACGGGAAGTCCCAGATATAGCCCTGCAACCCTTCATCCACACCGGCAAAGTCGAAGACGGCGGTGTGGGTAGTGAACTCGTAGGCACGGGTCGGGTCGGTTGGCGTGAGCACTTCGATCAGTCGAGCGAGCCGCTGTGGTTCGCGCAGGTGCATATGGGCGCGCACCACGCTGTTAGCACCGTCGGCGCCCACCAAGACGCGCGCTCGATAGCTGGTCTGCTCCGTGTACACCTGCACTCCATCTTCCAACAGCTCAAAACGCATCAGCGCTTCGCGTTCATGTAATACCATGCCGCGCTGCAGCGCCGCGGCTACTAATGCGGCGTCAAACTCGTGACGGCGCACCACGCGGAAGAAGTTTTCCTGACGCCAATAAAAGCGCCTCCCGTGGTAGCGGAACTCGGCGTTGTGCACGGACACGGATGGCACTTTGATGCGGATGCGCAGCAGGCCCAATAAGATATCCGCGGCGCGCATCACCCCGCCGCCACACAACTTGGGGCGCGGGTGGCTTGCCTTTTCTAGCACCAGGGTACGTGCAGCCAAATCGGGGTTGAGCTTATGCAGGTGAAGCCAGGTGGACACGCCCGCCGGCCCACTGCCGGCGATGATGACCTCAAAGTCAAAGGCTGCCATAGGAACCTATCAGGGACTGGAT
>JANXAX010000023.1 GCA_025062175.1 Anaerolineae bacterium
TCGGGTTGATACACCCCGGTTGCCACTTTGATGAGCGTGGACTTGCCGGCGCCGTTTTCGCCCACCAGGGCATGGATCTCACCGGGGTAGAGGGTGAGCGAGACATCGTCCAGCGCCTGGGTCATGTCAAAACGTTTGGACACGTGGCGCAATTCAAGGACCGGTGTGCGCATCGCCATCTCCGTTATGTAGGCTGTGTGGGCACCATGATGGTCTGAGGAGGTGGTAGAGGGTAGTAAACCAGAAATGATTCGCAATGCTTCCGTTGCCCTGGTGAATGACCTTATGCACTATGAACCTCATCGTTCCCGGGCATCCCTTTTCAACCCACTGACGGCTGACCTAACCTCACACCGCTTTTTGCGAAAGTGGCAGCGTGATGGTGAGATTGTGCTGCAGGTATCTGCTGACGTGCTAGACTGCTGAGATTTGTTCCAAATTATATCACGGACCGTCTTGATTGTCAAAGAATCGCAGCTGAGAGGGATGAAACTGCGCCTCCCCACTTGCAGCGTACCTTCCATCGCCAGTGCAGTGTCCCAGTGCGCGTGCCGCCGGCGCGCTCAGCCCGCCCCGAACACCTCGGAATGTGCGCGGAGCTGCTCCAGCAAGTCGCGGTCATGGCAGATGACGATCACCCGATAACCGCGACGGGTCAGCTCCTGGCGCAATTCTACATCCTTCTGGCGCTGCACCGGTTCGTCGTGCACCGTGCTATCGCAGAAGACACACACGTCGGGTGGTAGAAGAAATCGACCACACAGTGCGGCTCGGCGATCTCCCGCTGGGCATCTTTGGGCAGGCGATAACCGCCTGCGACGAGCGTCTCGAGGAAGCGGCGTTCCAACTCTGAGCGCGCATCGGTCAGCGAGCGCAGCCAGACGAGGTGCTCTTCTCCGCTGCGGCCGCCCACGCGCGGCAGCGTGCGCCTGCGCGCCAACGCGGGCAGAGTGGGCAACATGCGCCGCCGGTCGCGGGAAAGGATCTCCCGCTGGTTGTTGTAGCTCATCGAGCACTCGTGACATGCGGCGATGCACTCCGGCCGCTGGTCGTCCCCGGCGGCGTTGTAGTGGATGCGCTCCAGAGCGGCGCGCGCCACCTCGGCTAGGGCGTTGGGCTCCTCGACCAGGCGGCGCAACACCCCGCTGCCGCCTTCCGCGATCTCAGAGAGCAGGATGGTGCGCTGCGCCTCGCGGCCGATGCGTTCGGCGGCCAACTCCTCCTCTTCCCGCTGATAGACCTGCTCGAGGCCGCGTTGCGAAGCGCACTGGAGGGTAGTTTCAAAGGCGCGGTCGCAGAACAGGATGGGGTCGGCGGCGCGATGAGGAGCAGGTTTTGGGTGTCCTGCACTGCCAGGCGCACACGTTCGAGGCGTCGAGGGGAGTGCGCCGGTGTGACGTTCCTACAGTTCGCGGGCGATGAGCAGCGCCTCGATGGTCTTGCCCGCGCCCACGTCGTCGGCGATGAGCAGGCGCACCGGTTCGAGGCGCAGCGCCATGAGCAGCGGCACGAACTGGTAGGTGCGCGGGCGGACCGAGATGCGCCCCAGCGCGCGCAGTGGTGCGGTGCCCTCGCGCAGGGTCGGGCGCGCCGCCTGCCAGCGCAGATGGGTACCGAGCGCATCGGAGAGGTCCTCCAGCCCGGGTGGGGGAAGGTCGCCGGTTGCGGCCGTTCCGCGGGCAGGGGGTAGCCGATCCGGTCGGCGAGGCGCTTGTGGATGGCGACCACCGCGTCGGTGGCGCCGGTCAACGGGCGGAGCAGGTAGACGTCGGGATCAGGGTGGGGCAAAAGCACCCAATAGCGGTTGTGCGCCTGCACAATGCAGCCGGGGTTCAGGCAGCGTTCGCGCCTTTGGGACGGCGTCGTCCATTGTATGACGAGAACACCTCTTACGAGGCGACGGGTTGACCCAGCCCGGCGACCACCTGCGCTCCGCGGCGCAGCGCCTCCTGGTTGGGGAACACCATTGCGCGCCGCGCGGGCGGCATGTGCCGCTCGACGGTTTCGACCAGCGCCTCCAGCGGCAAGATGCCCGTCACCGCGGCAAGCGCGCCGACCATCACCGCATTGGCCACGCGCGTGTCGCCGATCTCGGCGGCGATGGCATTCGCCGGCACAGCCACGTAACGAATGTCGGTGCGCGTGCCCGCATCGGCGATCAGCGAAGCATTGTAAAACAGCATCCCACCTGGCTTGACCAAGGGCTCATACTTGCGGAACGAAGGGCCGTTCATTGCGATCACGATGTCGGGGTGGCGCACCACCGGCGAGCCGATCTCCTCATCGCCGAGCACCACCGTGGCGCTGGCGGTGCCACCGCGCATCTCCGGGCCATAGCTGGGATACCACGTGACGTAGAGCTCCTTGTCCATGGCGGCGTAGGCCAGGATCAGCCCGGCGAACAAGACGCCTTGCCCTCCGAAACCGGCAATGACCACCGAGGTTTGCATTGCTCCGCCTCCATCACCGCTTGGCCTTCAGGCGTTGCACCGCTTCGGACACCTTGAACTCGCCCAGCGGATAGTAGGCCACCATCGTCTGTTTGATCCACTGGAGCGCCTCCTGCGGCGAGAGCCCCCAATTGGTCGGACAAGAGGAGAGGAATTCGACCATGCTGAACCCGGCGCCGGCCATCTGAGCGCGCAAGGCGAGGCGGATGGCGTTGCGGGCATCGCGGATGGTGCGCGCGTCGTAGGTGGCGCAACGCGCCACGTAGGCGCTTCCGGGCAGGCCGGCGAGCATTTCCGCCATGCGCGTCGGCATGCCCATCGTTTCGACATCGCGGCCCTGGGGAGAGGTGGTGGTCACCTGACCCGCCAGCGTGGTCGGCGCCATCTGCCCGCCGGTCATGCCGTAATTCGCGTTGTTGACGAAGAAGGCAGTGATGTTCTCGCCGCGCATCGCCGTCCACACGATCTCGGACATGCCGATTGCGGCCATATCGCCATCGCCCTGATAGGTGATGACGACCCGGTCGGGGAGCATGCGTTTGATCCCCGTCGCCACCGCCGGAGCACGTCCGTGCGGCGCCACCACTCCGTCCAGGACCAGATAGCGATAGAAGAACACCGCACAGCCCACCGGCGAGACGCTGATGGTGTTCTCCTGGATGCCCAGTTCGTCGATCACCTCGGCGATGAGCTTGTTGATCAGGCCGTGCGTGCACCCCGGACAGTAATTGGTGGTCTCCGCGGTGAGGGCACGCGGCCGGCTATAGACTTTTTGTTCCTGCAGCGCGACAACCACAACCTGTTCGTCCACTTTACCCCTCTTTGCTGAGTGTCATAATCCGTTCCAGGATCTCCTCCGGCACAGGGACACTGCCGCCCGGACGTCCGTGGAAGTGCACCGGCGCCTGGCCACACACGGCCATGCGCACGTCATCCACCATCTGGCCGGCGTTCATCTCCACGACCAGCACCGCCTTGACCCGCGCGGCGGCCTGCGCGATGGGGGCATAAGGGAACGGCCACAGGGTGATGGGGCGGATCAAGCCGGCGCGCACCCCATATGCCCGTGCCTCGCGCACGGCGGTCTTGGCGATCCGACCGACGCTGCCGAAGGCGACCACGAGCAGCTCGGCGTCCTCGGTCAGCCACGCTTCATAGCGCACTTCCCGTTCGCGGATGCGCTGCAGCTTGGCCTGCAGCTGCCAGTTCATAGCCTCCAGCGTTTCCGCGGCGATGCTAAAGGCGGTGATGCTGTTGGGCGGACGGCCGCGGGCGCCGGTCAACGCCCAGGGCGGGGGCGTGCGCGAGCGCTGGCGCATCGGCGGCAGCTCGGCCGGCTCCATCATCTGCCCGATCAGGCCATCGCCGGCCAGGATGGCGACGGCGCGGTACTTGTCGGCCAGGTCGAAGGCCAACACCGTCAGGTCGATCGCCTCTTGGACGGTGGCCGGGGCGAGCACGATACAGCGGTAATCGCCATGGCCACCGCCGCGGGTCAGCTGATTGTAGTCCGCCTGGGAGGGTTGGATGTTGCCCAACCCCGGCCCGCCGCGCATGATGTCCACCACCACTGCCGGCACGTCGGACAGCGCGATGTAGGACAGCCCCTCCTGCATCAGGCTGATGCCCGGCCCGGAGGAAGAGGTCATCGCCCAGGCGCCCGTGCACGCCGCACCATAGACCATGTTGATCGCTGCGATCTCGCTCTCCGCCTGCAAGAAGACGCGCCCCAGTTCCGGCATGCGCCGGGACATATGCTCCAACAACTCGGTCTGCGGGGTGATGGGATAGCCGAAATAGGCATCCACCCCGGCGCGCAACGCCGCCTCGGCGATCGCGATGTTGCCTTTTAAAAGTTCTTTTGCCACTGTCGGTTGCTCTCAGCCTCTTGGGGAGTTACCTGTCGCCCCGCTCCAGCGCCTGGAGAACGGCCCACCCGCTGCCGCAGGCAAGCCCGCGTGCAGATGCTCAGGCCGGCTCGGTCACGATGACCACCACCTCTTCCACCGGCGGGGCCGCGTGTGGTTTGACCTTGGCTTCGCGGTATACCTCAATCGCGGCATCGGGGCAGATCATCGCACACAACGCACATCCCGTACACCGTCCTGTCGGATCGACCAGCTCGGCCGGGCGGTAGCCTTTGCGGTTGAAGGAAGCGCTCATCCGGATCAACCCAGAGGGGCACACCGAGGTACACAGCTGGCAGCCTTTGCATGCTTCGACATGAATCACAATGCGACCTTTTGGCATTTTATTCCCCTATTTCTCCTGGCGAGACCTATGCTCCCAAACGTTCTATATACAATAACCCTCAAATACATCGAAAGCAACGTCTGCTGAGCTCAATCTCTGTGAACTCTAACATAGGCAGCCCGGGTTGGCAAAGGCGGGGCGAGGGTGGATCCCCTCACCGGGGTGCATGGAGGTAGACTCAAATCGTGCCGCGCGTCAGCAAGCGGCCGTCACCCCTCTCGAGTGGGGCATTGGTTGAGGTGAGCGGGGTAAAAACCGCCCCCTGCGGATCGCGGCTTGGGGCGCCATTTCATATTGCCATTTTAAGGCATTGCCTCGCTCGCCCCCGAATTGGAATGCACCCGCTCCACCTCGCTTCCTTTGACCCCTTGTGGCAGCGTGTTATAATGGTCGCTGAGAGCCTGACGACCACCAGAAAGGGAAAAAAGTTTTTATGTGGCTTCCAGGCACATATGAGGACACTCTAACCCATGCCCGTTTCCACGTCCTCGAAGGCGAGTTGGAGGAGGCAGTCCCGCTGTATGAGCGTCTCATCGAGCGCCTTGCCGGTCTGAAGCCGGAGATCCGCCAACGCCGGCCCGAACTGAGCAGGATGTATCGACATAGCTTGGCGGAGCTGGCGCGTGCGCACCACGTCTTGGGCAATTTCGAGCGTGCGCTGGAGCTGTATCGCCAGCTGAGCGCGCTGGAAGATGCCGAGCAATCCGTGTGGCGTCGCAGCGCTGCCCAAGTGCTCATCGACATGGGGCGCGTGGAGCAGGGGCTGGACGAATTGCGTGCCGAAGCGGTGGCCAACCCGGGCGACCATGTCATATGGCTGTTGATGGGGTATGAGTGCCTCTATCTGAAGCGCTGGCAAGAGGCGGAAGAAAACCTGCAACGGGCGTTGCGTAGTGCGGTCACTCCCGAGCAGCAGCTGAGTGTTCATCTGGGCTTTTTTGCCCTACATCGGATGCAAGGGCATGTCGAAGAGGCCCTCGCCATCTGGGAGCGAGCCTGGCAGGGGAAGAAAGAGGGAGCAAATAACTCTCTCGTTTACCGCATGCTGATCGAACACGGCCAGCTGGAGCGCGCCCGGCGCTATCTCGAGCGCGAGCCCAACGCGCTGCGCCGCGGATTTTACCAGGGCCTTCTCGATAGGCTCCAAGGCAAAGCGCAGGAAGCACAGCGCCATTGGCAGAGGGTCGCCAAGATGAACCCGTTCGAGTTTGAGAACAGCTTTGCGGAATGGGCCGAGGCGGCCCTGCGCATTGACTGGGATCCCGCCGAAGTGGTCAACGTCTTGAACCGGTTCGAGGATGCCGGCGATACCACGCCTCGAGGGATGGTGCTGTGGGCTATCGCCGCAGCACGCCTCGGACGCACAGACGAGGTGGAACGCGCACTCGAGCGAGGGAGGCTCATCGTCCGACGGATGAGACCGCGACGCGAAAGGCTCTCGGCCGAGGAATGGCAGCTGTTCGACGAATTGGTGAGCGACGCCGCGATCAAAAACCAGTTCAAGCACTTCTTCGAAGCCAGCCAGAATGACGCGTCGACTTCTTAAGCTCCAGACCGTTTCATCCTAACGTCTGTTCGGATGTAGCTATGCCGGTCATCACCTTGACCACCGATTTCGGCACCTCGGACGCCTATGTGGGTGTGATGAAGGGGGTGATCTTGACCCTTGCCCCCCACGTCACCCTGGTGGACATCTCCCATGCAGTGCCCCCGCAAGATGTACGGACCGCGGCCTTTTTGCTCTATCAAGCGGAGCTCTTCTTTCCGGCGGATACGATACACGTTGTGGTAGTCGATCCGGGAGTCGGCAGCGCGCGGCGCGCCGTGGCGGTGCGCACTCATACCGGGACGTTCGTCGCCCCCGACAACGGGGTGCTGACATATGTGTTGCATCACACCTTTGGCTACACGGCCTATCACCTCACCCGCGCGGAATATTGGCTGCCGAGGCTCAGCGCCACGTTCCATGGGCGCGACATCTTCGCGCCGGTCGCGGCGCGCTTGGCGAACGGCATGCCCCTCTCCCGCCTGGGTGAACCGATCGACGACCTAGTGTGCCTGCCGGTCTCGAAGCCCGAATTTCGGACGCACGACGAAATCATCGCCCACGTGCTGCATGTCGACCGGTTCGGCAATCTCATCCTGGACATCACCGCAGACCAGCTGCCCGAGGCGCCGGTGTTTGAAATCATGGGCCATCGCATCGTCGGATTGCGCCGCACGTATTCCGAGGCCGCCCCGGGCGAGCTGCTCGCCTACGTGGGCAGCACGCGCCAACATGTCGAGATCGCCTGCTCGGGAGGGCACGCGGCCGGCCGCATCGGCGCCCAGGTGGGGACGCCGGTGATCATCACGCGCCCAGCCGGGCACGTCAGTCAGATGGATGAGTGCGTGCAATGGACGAATTCGTGATCGAAGGCGGATATCCCTTGAAGGGTACGGTCGTCCCCAGCGGCAACAAGAACGCCGCTTTCCCGTTGATCTCGGCAGCGCTGTTGACCGATGAGCCGGTCACCTTGCACAACTTGCCCGACATCGGCGATGTGCGCACCATGCTGACCATTATGCGCGATCTGGGAGTCGAAGTGACATATCATGATCGTCACACGGTCACCCTGTGCGCTTCCAAAGTACAGAAGGTCAAACCCGACCCGGCCTTGTTCGGTCAGATGCGCGGAGCATTGGTGCTGAGCGGTTCCTTGCTGGCGCGCGAAGGCAGGGTGGAGCTGCCCAAGCCGGGCGGCGATCAGATCGGTCGGCGGCGCATCGACACGCATATCTTGGCGCTCAGCGCGCTCGGCGCCCAGCTCGATTACAATGAGAGCCTCGCCCTGACGGCGTCCCGCTTGCGCGGCGCGGACATCTTGCTGGACGAAGCCAGCGTCACCGCCACCGAGAACGCCATCCTGGCCGCGGTCACCGCCGAGGGCCACACGATCATCCGCAACGCTGCCTCGGAGCCCCACGTGCAGGACCTGTGCCACCTACTGAACCAGATGGGTGCGCGCATCAGTGGGATCGGCTCTAATACGTTGTCCATCGAAGGGGTGCCACGCCTGGGCGGCGCCACATTCACGCTGAGCGCGGATTACATCGAGGTGGGCAGCTACATCGCCCTCGCCGCCACGACGGGCAGTGAAATCCTGATCCAGAACGCCGCGCCGGAGCATCTGCGCATGACCTTGCTCGTCTTCAAGCGCCTCGGCGTCGAGGTGGAGATCTGCGGCAACGACATCCTGGTGCCGGCCACGCAGCCGCTGCAGATCGTGCCCGACCTGGGCAACGCTATCCCCAAGGTAGACGATGCCCCGTGGCCCGGCTTCCCGGCGGACATGATGAGCGTCAGCATTGTATTAGCCACACAGTCCAGCGGCACGGTGTTGTTTCACGAGAAAATGTTCGAGAGCCGGCTGTTCTTTGTCGATAAGCTGATCGGCATGGGGGCGCGCATTGTGCTGTGCGATCCGCATCGCTGCATTGTGCAAGGGCCAAGTCAGCTCCATGCCGAGCCGCAGGGCATCGCCAGCCCCGACATCCGCGCCGGCATGGCGCTGCTCATCGCCGCGTTGTGTGCCAAGGGCACTAGCGTGATCCGGAACATCCGCCAGATCGACCGCGGCTATGAGCAGGTGGATGTGAAGCTGGCTCAGCTGGGCGCGCGCATCAAGCGGACGGGATGTTAGGGGAACGATGAAAATCTTCTACAGCGACCCCTTCACATTTCCGCTGCCGCCGGAGCACAAGTTCCCTTTGTCCAAGTATGCCCTGCTGCGCCAGCGAGTGATGGAATCGGGGCTCGCGGCGCGCCATTCGCTGTACCTATCGCGCGCCGTCACCGATGCCGAAGTGTGCACCGCCCATGCCGCCGCCTATTGGCACGATTTCTGCCTCGGCCGGCTGAGCGAAACGTTGCTGCGGCGCATCGGCCTGCCCTGGTCGCCGCAGCTGGTCCAGCGCACACGTCACTCGGTCGGCGGCACTGTCGAGGCGTGTCGTGCGGCGCTCCGGGACGGCTGTGCGGTCAACCTGGCCGGCGGCACCCATCACGCCTTCCGTGATTACGGCGCGGGATACTGCGTGTTAAACGACAGCGCCGTGGCCCTGGGTGTGCTGCGCGCCGAGGGTTTATGCCGGCGGGTGCTCATCATCGACTGCGACGTCCACCAGGGGGATGGGACGGCGGCCATCTTCGCCGACGACCCCGACGTCTTCACGTTTTCCATCCATGCGGCCAACAATTTCCCCTTCCGCAAGCAGCTCAGCCGCCTGGACATCGACCTGCCCGACGGAGTCGGCGACGCCGTTTATCTCAGGGCACTGGAAAGCGGATTGCGCAGTGCGCTGGCGCTGGCGCGGGCCGAGCTGGCGATTTACCTGGCCGGAGCCGACCCCTATCAAGACGACCGTCTCGGGCGGCTGATGCTTTCGAAAGAGGGGCTGCGCGAGCGCGACCGGCTGGTCTTGAGCGCGCTGCGCCAGGCCGGCATTCCGGTGGCGATCACGATGGCGGGCGGCTATGCCCGGCACATCGAGGACACCGTAGCCATCCATTTGCAAACAATCATGCTGGCGGAGACGATCTACCGCGCATAAACTCAAGCGCATTCGTGAGCTGGAAGAGGAGAGGAGGAATGTCCCCCATACGCATTGGTGTTTTGACCAGTGGCGGGGATGCCCAAGGGATGAACGCAGCGGTGCGGGCCGTGGTGCGCACGGCGCTCAACCACGGCGCCGAGGTCTATGCCATCTACGAAGGCTACCAGGGCATGATGGACGGAGGGGAGTACATCCGTCGCATGACCTGGGACGCGGTAGGTGGCATCTTGCAACAGGGTGGTACGGTCATCGGCTCGGCACGGTGTGAAGCCTTCAAGACGCGCGAAGGGCGGATGCGCGCCGCTTTGCACTTGGTGGAGCGGGGCATCGACCGTCTGGTGGTGATCGGGGGCGATGGCAGCCTGACCGGCGCCGACATCTTCCGCCGCGAGTGGCGCGGCCTGCTGGCCGACCTGGTGAAACAGGGCTGGATCAGCCAGGAGGTGGCCGACCGCCATCAACATCTGTTCATCGTCGGGTTGGTGGGCTCGATCGACAACGATATGGTGGGCACCGACATGACCATCGGCGCCGATAGTGCGCTCCACCGCATCGTGGAAGCGATCGACGCCATCAGCAGCACGGCCGCCAGCCACCACCGCACCTTCGTGGTGGAGGTGATGGGCCGCAACTGCGGTTATCTGGCGCTCATGGGCGGGTTGGCCGCTGGCGCCAACTGGGTGTTGATCCCCGAAGCGCCCCCCGACATCGACAATTGGGAGGACAAGATGTGCCAAGTGTTGCAGGCCGGCCGCCAGGCAGGCAGACGCCATAGCATCGTAGTGGTGGCCGAAGGGGCTCAAGACCGGCACGGCAAACCGATCACCAGCACCTATGTCAAAGAGGTGCTGGAGCGGAAGCTAGGCCAGGACACCCGCGTCACGGTGCTGGGACACGTGCAACGCGGTGGCGCGCCCAGCGCATTCGACCGCAATCTGGGCACCTGGCTGGGCTACGCCGCCGTCGAAGAGCTGCTGAGCGCCACGCCGGACAAGGAACCGGTGTTGATCGGCATTCGGGATAATCGCATCACTCGTACTCCCCTGATGCAGTGCGTGGAACAGACTCGCAGCGTGGCGGACGCGCTCAAGAATCAGAACTTCGAGCGTGCGCTGGAGCTGCGGGGACGCGGTTTCCGCGAGGCATTTCACATCCTGCGCACCCTGGTGCGGGCTTTGCCCCACGAAACGCCGACAGGTCAAAAACCGCTGCGGCTGGCGATATTGAACTCCGGGGGCGCCGCACCCGGTATGAACTCCGCTGTGCGCGTCGCGGTGCGCCTGGCGCTCGACCGCGGTTGGAAAGTGTTGGGCGTCCAGAACGGATTCCAAGGCCTCATCGAGGGTGAGCTCAGCGAGATGAGCTGGATGAGCGTGACCGGCTGGGCCGGCCGCGGCGGCGCTGAATTGGGCACCAACACCTACCTGCCCGCTGGCAGTGACTTCTACGCTATTGCGCGTTGTATCGAAGAACACCAAATCCATGCGCTGCTCGTCATCGGGGGCTGGTCTGGTTATGAGGGCGCCTATCGCCTCTACACGGAACGCGATCACTACCCTTCCTTTAACATCCCGATCTTATGCCTGCCGGCCAGCATCGACAACAACCTGCCGGGCAGCGAGCTGAGCGTCGGCGCCGACACCGCCCTCAACAGCATTGTCGAGGCGGTGGACAAGATCAAGCAATCGGCCGTGGCCTCGCGGCGCTGTTTCGTTGTCGAGGTGATGGGGCGTTACTGCGGCTACCTGGCGCTGATGAGCGGCCTGGCCACCGGCGCGGAGCGCGTCTACCTCCATGAGAACGGCATCACCTTGCGGGACTTGCTCAACGACCTGGCCAACCTGACCGCCGGCTTTAAGAGCGGCAAGCGGGTCGGGCTCCTCATCCGCAACGAGCGCGCCAACGAGGTCTACACCACCAGCTTCATCGCTGCGTTGCTCGAGCAAGAGGGCGGCGACCTGTTCCAGGTGCGCCAGGCGATCCTCGGGCATTTGCAACAGGGCGGCAATCCTTCGCCCTTCGACCGCATCCTGGCGACGCGCCTGGCGGCCCGCTGCATCGAATATCTCGCCGAGCAATGTGAAGCGAAACCTCCCATCGCGGTCTTCATCGGGCTCGAAGGCGGACAAATTCGCTTTCATAACTTAGAAGATATGCCCAAGATGATCGACAAGGCCTATGGGCGGCCCAAGCAGCAGTGGTGGATGCAGCTCTGTCCCATCGCCGGCGTTATGGCCCAACCGGGGCCGCAGGGGACGGTCGAGTCGCGTTCCCAGCTTTTTTGTGGGGCAACGTGAGAGGTACTCGGAAGGTGTATCGCGGACATTGTGAGGATGGTTTCGCGCGTGAGGTGAACGGCCCACTATGGAAGACTGTGGAGTGCACGACTGCCCACTTGATGTCCCGGCGGCTACCGAGCCTGCCGCGGTCCATTCGCCGGGACACGCTGAAGCACACCAGGTGATCTATGGTTTGTGCGGGGTCTGTCCGGGAGGCTGTGGGGTTGAGATCCATCTTCAGGATGGCAAGATCAGCCGGCTGGCGCCGTGGAAAGGACATCCCCAAGGCATATGTTGTCCCCGGGGAGCGCATGCGGCTGAGATCGTCTACTCGCCGGACCGCCTGCGCTATCCGCTGAAACGGGTCGGCGAACGGGGTGAAGGGCGTTTCGCGCGCATCAGTTGGGACGAAGCGCTGGACGCCGTTGCCGAAGGTATGCGCTATGTGGCGCAACGCTATGGCCCTCAAGCGATCTGCATGTACACCGGACGCGGTGCCTTCGATTGGACGTTGTGCCATCGGCCTGGAGCCTCTTCTTTCCGCTGGGCTCGCCCAACACAACCGGCGTCGGCTCTATCTGTTATGTATCCCATGGCATCATCGCACCAGTCACCACGTTCGGCGTCTGGGAAGCGGACATGTATCCGGACATCGAAAACGCCGAATTAATCGTGATCTGGGGTGATAACCCGGCCACCGACTCGCCGCCGGTCAATTATCAGCGCATCTGCCAGGCACGACGCCGCGGTGCGGAAGTGATCGTCATCGATCACCGCCGTAATGAAACGGCGCGCGCCACCCAAGCCAAGTGGTTGGGCATTCGGCCAGGCACCGATGGTGCCTTAGCCTTGGCGATGCTCCACGTGGTCATCACCGAGGAGCTCTATGACCGTTCCTTCGTCGCGCAGTGGACGGTCGGCTTTGAAGCGCTCAGGGCGTATGTCGCGGCATTTACCCCGGAGAGGGTGGAACAGATCACCTGGGTGCCGGCCGAAGAGATCCGACGCACCGCGCGCGCCATCGCCCGCGCCCGTGGGGCATGCTTGGTGAGCTACACCGGCCTGGAGTACACCAATAGCGGCGTCCAGAACATCCGCGCGGTGCTGATCCTCTGGGCATTGACTGGCAACCTGGACGTGCCGGGCGGCAAGGTGATCAAGATGCGCGGCGCGGACTTCCCGATCAATCAGAGCCGGCGCGTTGCACCGCCGCCGGACGGCCCGCCGCCCATCGGCAAGGATCGCTATCCGCTGTATCATCTCTATCGCCGCGAAGCGCACGCCATGGAGTTGCCGCGCGCCATCCTGCAGAACGACCCCTATCCCGTGCGCGCGATGATGATCGTCGGCTCGTCGATCATCACCAGCTATCCCAACCCGGACTTGTGGCGGCGCTGCTTTAGCAACCTGGACTTTATGGTGGTCGTGGACCGTTTTCTGACCGCCGATGCCCTGTATGCCGACATCGTCCTGCCCGCCACGACGCTGTTTGAGAACCAGGGCTATATGGTCTATGGCCCTACCTTCCAGGTGCGTGAGCGCGTCATTGCCCCGTTGGGCGAGGCACGCAGCGATTGGGAGATCGCCATCGCAATCGCCAACCGCTTGGGCTACGGGCATTTGTACCCCTCCTCAGAAGAGGAGGTCATCCGCTGGGCCTTGGAGGGAAGCGGCTTTGACCTGGAAACGGTGCGGCGGCATCCTGCCGGAGTCACCTGTCCGCCGGTCGCCCAGCAGTATCGCAAATGGGAGCGGGGCTTGCTGCGGCGCGATGGTCAGCCTGGCTTCGAGACGCCCTCGGGCAAATTTGAGATTGCGTCCAGCATCCTGGCAGCCTATGGCTACGACCCGCTGCCGGTCTATATCGAACCCAAAGAAAGCCCGCTCTCGACCCCCGAACTGGCGCGTGTGTATCCCTTGGTGTTCAACTCCGGCGCCCGCATTCAGTCCGACTTTCGTTCGCAACACCACAACATCCCCGGGCTGCTCAAAATGCAGCCCGAGCCCCTGGTCACCCTGCACCCGCGCGATGCAGCCGCCCGTGGCATCCGCTCGGGCGATGCTGTATGGGTCGTGACACCCCGCGGGCGCGTGCGCTATACGGCCCGCGTCTCGGAGGACATCGTCCCCGGCGTCATCGAGGCCAACATGGGCGGGGGCAGTCCCCTCGCCAGCCCGGCCTGGCGTGACTGCAATGTGAACGTGCTGACCGATCCGGACAACCGGGATGAGATCTCCGGCTTCCCGGTCTACAAAGCCTTGCTCTGCGACGTGGTGAAAATCCCACCTGAAAGCGCAGACGGGCGCGATCAGCCGGTCGATTCGTCGATCCACGCCAGGTAGTCTGCCGCGCCCATCAGGATCGGCAGGGCGATGATCTCCGGCACTTCGTAGGGGTGGAGCGCCTTGACCGTCGGCACGAGCTGCGTGGCAAAGAGCGCAGCGCGCGTCTTGGCGAGCAACAACACCTCTTCATCTGTGCAACGTTCCCCCTTCCAGACATAGCGCGATTCAACGGGGGCGATGAGGTTGACACAGGCGACCAGCTTTTTGTCCAAGAGCGCATCTGCGATCTGCCGCGCGATCTCACGCGAGGGCGCTGTGATCAACACCACGATGTGGGTCGCTTCTGTCACGATGCCGGACCTCCTGGGTGTATTTCAAACCGGGCTAGATACAACAGTCTAGCAGCAGGCTGGACGGAAGCTGCGCCTCAGCCCGCCGACGTCCCCCTCTTTCCCGCAGCGTCGGGAGAGGGATCAGGGGTGCGGGCACCTATACGCCGCAGGGCAAAAGCCCTGGGCTGGAGCCCAAGCCCTGGCGGGCTCTCCCGTTGCCGCCGGACGGGGTCGGCTTCAGCCGACTTGAGCGCCAGCCGTGGACTTGAGTCCGCCGGCGTCTTCCCCCACCATGGGGTGAGGGCCCATTCCCCTCTCCCTGTCGAGCCCATGCACTATCGATCTGCCAGGATGTGCTGTATCTCTGCTTTGACGGCGTCGGGCAGTGGTTGCGGGCGATGGCTCTCCATCAGGCTGAGCGTGCGATCGCGCAGTCGCTCGCCGAGGCGCTTGCTGCCCGCTGCCTGCCATGCTTCGGCGCGACGACGGTCGAACAGCGCGGGTTGCCAAAATGCCCGGAAGTGTTCCAACGTATGCGCATCGCTCAGGTAGTCGCCCCCTGGACCCACGCGGTGGATGACTTCCAAGGCCATCGCCTCGGCATCCAGCGGGATGCCCTGCAGCATCTGGCGTCCGAAATCGATCATTTCAGCGGTGAAGACGATCATCTCCGGCGAGGTGGTCAACCCGGCCTCCAGGTAGCCCACGTCGTGGACCAGGTTAGTGCCGGTCAACAGTGCCACCAGCACCGACATAGCGGCATCGGCGGCTGCCTGCTCGTCCATGACATTGCTGTCGGAATGGCCGGCATATCCCCATGTGGGCAGGCCGTAGTACCGGCCCATCTCCGCCACCGCGATGCGCGCCAGCTGGAACTCGGGCGCCCCATAGACGCTGATGGTGGTTTTCATGTCCATGTGGTGTAGTCCGCTGCCGAAGACAAACGGCGCGCCGGCGTGCTTGAGCTGATGGATCACCAGGCTGCTCAGCACCTCCGCTGTGCCGAGCACGAGCCCACCCGCCAGGGAAGCCGGCGCGGTGCCGCCCATCATCGGCGCCGGGGAATGCACCACTGGCAGGCGATGCTCTGCCATAAACAGCAGTTTCTCGGTGGCGGTGCGGCTGTGTTGCAGAGGCGAAGTCGGCTCGGAGTAGAGGAGCAGGGTCGGGTTGATCTGAAGCCGCTCCAGTCCGCCCGCGGCCGCTGCCGCCATCGCGGTGATCGCCTCGCAGTCTGCCCGGTCGTCGCACACGAACACAATCGGTTTCACCGTGTGCTCGAGCATCAGCGCAAACTGATGGCGATACGTATTCGGGCGTGCACCGCCTGTTTCTCGAGCGGGAATGTCGGACGGGATGCCCATGGACATGACGAAGCTGAGCTGCGGCAACGCGTCTACCAGCCGGATGCAATCGATCACGTCCTGCGTGGTGAAGCGGCGCTTCTGCCCTGTGCGTGGATCGAGATAGTTGGGACAATCCGAGCCCGGGCCGAAGCTGACGTTGCGGCCGGCCAGCGATGCCACTACCTGGTCACTGCCTCGCGCACACAAGCCGATGTAAGAGGGCGCCTGTTGCAAAGCCCACTCCACCAGCGCAGCGGGGATCTTGACCAGGTTGGTGTCACAAACATAGGCCCCCGCGTCTTTGAGCAGCCGCAGCGCTTCGTCTTGGTGCACGCGCACCCCGGTGCGACGTAGCACTTCCAAAGCGGCGGCGTGAATCTGCTCACATTGGGCCGCATCCAACATGTGCAGGCGCGGCAGGGCTGAGGGACAAACAGCGTGTTTCATAGAATCTCTCTCCTCAAGAGTTGTCGACTGCCTCGCAGGAGTATGCACTTAACCGTGGCGTTGC
>JANXAX010000240.1 GCA_025062175.1 Anaerolineae bacterium
GAAGCGATCCCCATCCCGCTTTGTGGCCCTGATTTGATCGACCCGCGTCGTGTCACGACCATCAAGGAAGTGCTGGCCCAGCAGCGTGCCGTTCAGGCGCAGAAGGCCATCCTGGGGGAACAGAGCACTCCAGCTGCGCTGGACAAGACACTTAAGCCGCCGGTGTGGGACACCACGCCGTCGCCACCCGCCGAAGCGTTGGCGCAGCGGCTCAACCAAGCGGTTGGCGAGGGTTGTGTCGTCCCGGAAAAGGATGTGCTCGTCGTGCGGCCGGACCGTCTGGTGGAAGTGGCTATCTACCTGCGCGACAGCGCAGACCTGGCCTATGACTTCCTCTCAAACGTGACCGGCGTGGACTATCTGGGTCGCGACCCGCGGTTTGAGGTGGTATATCATTTGTATTCGACCAAACGTGGCGGAGGCGCGTTGGTGCTCAAAGCCCGCGTGCCGGAAGACAATCCCGAGCTGCCCTCCCTCGTCCCGGTCTGGCCCAGTGCAACCTTGCAGGAACGCGAGGTCTGGGATCTCTTCGGAATTCGCTTCGCCGGTCATCCCAACCTGAAGCGCATCCTGCTCTGGGAAGGTTTCCACGGTCACCCGTTGCGCAAGGACTGGCGCGAGCCCTATTACGAAGAGCCGGTGAAACCTTTCAGCAGCCGCTGGCCATGCGGACACTATCAGCCGGCCGAAGCACGCAATCCCTACAATGACAATGTATCGTATCCGTTGCAATATCCTCCGGGGTTGGATTGGGATCCGGAGCAGTGGCGTCCGCCTGAAGAGGAACTGCCCGTGGTGGACTATCGCGAGCTGCCCGATCTGCATATCTCCACCGAAAAAATCATCGTGAACGTAGGACCGCAGCATCCCAGCACACATGGCGTTTTCCGGATGATCCTGACGCTAGACGGTGAGACGGTCTTGCACGTCGAGCCCGTGGTGGGCTACCTGCACCGCAACCACGAAAAGATCGGCGAACGTAACAGCTGGTTGATGAACATGCCCTACACTGACCGGCTGGATTACCTCAACGCGATGGGGAACAATCTGGGATATGCCATCGCGGTCGAGCGACTGATGGGCATCGAGGTGCCTGAGCGGGCTGAATATCTCCGGGTTATCATGGCTGAGCTGAATCGGGTGTTCAGCCATATGTCCTTCGCTGGCTTCCTCACCAACGAGCTGGGGTCTGCGTTTACGCCGTTCCTGTATGCGTTTAAAGAACGCGAGCTGATCCTGGACTTGTTCGAGGAAGCAAGCGGTTCGCGCATGATGTGCAATTACATGCGGTTCGGCGGCGTGGCGAACGATGTCAGTGACGATTGGCTAGAGCGCGCCCGTTACCTGGTGCGTGAGCGACTGCCGCGCAAGCTGGACGAGTTCGAGCAACTGCTCAACGAAAACGAAATTCTCGTTTCGCGCCTCAAGGGGGTGAGCATTCTGACACCTGAAAAGGCGGTCGCGTATGGCATTACGGGACCCATTCTGCGTTCGGTCGGCTTGCCCTATGACATTCGACGCATCGAGCCTTATTCGATCTACGACCGTTTTGACTTCAAAGTCCCGTTGCTGCACAACGGTGATCTTTACGACCGGTATCTGATTCGCATTCTAGAGGCGCGCGAAGCAGTGAAGATCCTGAACCAAGCACTGGATCAGATACCCAAGGGGTCGATCCAGGCTGGGAAAAAGGCCTGGCAGACACGCGTGCCGGCAGGTGAGGTGTACGCCCGGATTGAGCACCCCAAAGGTGAGTTGGGCTACTACCTGGTCAGCAATGGCAGCGGCAATCCATGGCGCTATCGGGTTCGTTCACCTTCCTTCGTTAATTTGACCGCTCTAAGTGAGATGTGCCGCGGGCTCAAGGTCGCCGACGTGATCGTGGTTCTTGGCGCGCTCGACATTGTACTGGGGGAGGTGGACCGCTGATGTTCGGGATTGGGATTGCAAAAAGTTTGGCCGTCACGTTCAAACACTTCATCGAGACATATCTGGATGATCTAAAGTATTTTCCGCGTCGCTACAGCGAGCTGGCCCTGGAGTCGCGGCAGAGCGTGCGCGGGCGCGGCCTGTTCACCGTCCAGTATCCCGAACAAGAGCGTCCTGTTCCAGAGGCATTTCGTTTTCTGCCCTTCCTCGTCTACGACGTCCAAGTAGAAGGTGACACGACGCGCCAGGTCATCCGCTGCACCGCGTGTGGGATCTGTGCTCGTGTATGCCCCCCCCAATGCATCTGGATTGTGCGCGCCCAAGACGAAAAGGGCAAGCCCCTCACGGCCCCGGCCGAGTTCTATATCGACATCGACGTGTGCATGAACTGTGGCTTTTGTGCCGAGTTCTGCCCCTTTGACTCGATTGTGATGGACCATGAGTACAAGCTGGCCGACTATGAGCGCCATGTCGGGCACATTTACGATTTGCAAAGGCTGCTGCGGCCTGCTGGTTACTATGCACGTATTCGTCCCGCGCAATACGCGGCGCGTCAGGCGGCCAAACGGGAAGGTGCGACGAAAGGGGAGTGATGCTCAAGAACGTCCTTTTGAGCCTGCTGGGTGATCCGAGTCAAAAAGCAATCAGGCGCCTCATTCCGCTGGTGGATGAAGTTAACGCGCTCGAACCGGAGATGCGTCGCAAAAGTAACGAAGAGTTGCGCGATATGATGGCGCGCTTCCGTGCAGACATTGCAGAACGCACGCGGACGCTGCGGGAAGAGCTGCAACAGCGCACCGTTGAGCGCGATGTCGCGATGGGGGATAAGCGTCGCCAGCTCGAGGTGGAGGTACAGCGGTTGCGCCGCGAGCTGTTCAAGCTGGAAGAGGAGCTACTGCAGGCAATTATGCCGCAGGTCTTTGCCGCAGTGCGCGAGGCCAGCGTGCGCACGACGGGTCTACGCCACTATGACGTCCAGATCATCGGCGGCGCTGTCCTTCATTATGGCAACGTGGTCGAGATGCGCACCGGCGAAGGCAAAACCCTGGTGGCGACCCTGCCGGTGGCTCTCAATGCCCTTACCGGACACGGCGTGCATGTGGTCACCGTCAACGACTATCTGGCCAAGCGCGACGCCCAGTGGATGGGCCCCATCTATCACTTGTTAGGATTGACGGTGGGCGTCATTCAGTCCGCCGGCGGAGGCCATCCCGACGAGGCATCGTTCGAGTTTGATCCCGACTATCAGGCTGCCGACGACCGTTATCTCTACTTGCGGCCGACCACGCGCCGCGGTGCCTATTACTGTGACATCACCTATGGCACGAACAACGAGTTCGGCTTTGATTACCTGCGCGACAACATGGTCTTTGATCTAAGCCAGATGTGTCAGCGCACGCTGCACTACGCCATCGTTGATGAGGTGGACAACATCCTCATCGACGAGGCACGCACGCCGTTGATCATCTCTGGGCCATCCGAGGAAAGCAGCAGCCTGTACAACGAATTCGCCACCATCGTGCGTCAGCTAAAACCCAGCAGCCCGGCGAGCATCGAAGCTAAGCAGCCGGATGGCGATTACGTCGTCGACGAAAAAGCGCGCGTGGTCACCCTCACCGAAGCAGGGGTGGAAAAGGTCGAGCGCCTCTTGGGCATCGAGAATCTTTACGGGCCAGAACACTGGCAGAAAATCCCCTACCTGGACAATGCGCTGCGCGCCCATGTGTTGTATCAGCGCGACCGCGACTATATTGTGCGCGACGGTGAAGTGATCATCGTGGACGAGTTCACCGGTCGTCTCATGTTCGGCCGGCGCTACAGCGAAGGGCTGCATCAGGCCATCGAGGCCAAGGAAGGCGTGCCGGTCCAGCGTGAAAGCTTGACATTGGCGACGATCACCTTCCAAAACTATTTCCGCATGTACACCAAGCTGGCCGGAATGACCGGCACCGCAGCAACCGAGAAGGAAGAGTTCGCCAAGATCTACAACCTGGACGTCGTAGTGTTGCCCACGAACGTCGAATATCGCGCTATGCGCGGCGAGCTACAGACCATCACCCGTCGTGAAAATGGGGTTGAGATCGTCACCTACGAGAATCCACAAACGAACGAACGCTATTGGAAGCGGATCGATTACCCGGATCAAGTTTATAAAACCCAAGAAGCCAAGTTCCGAGCGGTCGTCAACGAGATCGCGGAAAATTATCAGAAAGGTCGTCCGGTGCTGGTGGGCACGGTGGCGATTGAGACCTCGGAATACTTGTCCGAGCTACTCAAGCGGCGTGGCATCCCCCATCACGTGCTCAATGCCAAGCACCACGAGCGCGAGGCGCTCATTATCAGTCAGGCCGGCGTGCCCGGAGCGGTCACGATTGCCACCAACATGGCCGGTCGCGGTGTTGACATCCTGTTGGGTGGCAATCCGGAGGGGATGGCACGTGAGCAGCTGCGCAAAGAAGGGGTGGATCTGGCCCAAATCCGCAGCCGCGAGTGGAACGAGGCAGTGGAGATGCTGCGCCGCGGCGAGGATCCGACGACACGCTATCCCACCCGTTGGGCAGAGGTCCTGGCGGAAAAATTTGCCTTGTGTGAACAGAACCGCGCTAAGGTGATCCAACTGGGTGGATTGCACGTGATCGGCACTGAACGCCATGAAGCACGACGCATCGATAACCAGCTGCGCGGGCGCG
>JANXAX010000241.1 GCA_025062175.1 Anaerolineae bacterium
AGCGGCGTGGCGGGGTGCTGCTTCACGGGGCGCTTGCTGCCTGGCCGCTGGGCGGTGTGCCGCGCGGAGTAGTGTTCGTCGCGCCCGGGGAGCTGGGTAAGAGCACGGCCAGCCGCCGTCTTCCGCCACCCTGGCGCGCGCTGTGCGATGATACCACACTGGTAGTGCGAGATCACGAAGGGCGTTACTATGCCCATCCCATGCCTACGTGGAGCCAATTTTATAGCCTCAGCGGCGCCGTCGGCGGCACGTGGGACGTGCAAACTTGCGTGCCACTGGAGGCCATCTTTTTCCTCTCTCAGGCGAGCGAGGATCGGGTGGAGCCGCTCGAAAGCTCCAGCTGTGTCATCAGCCTGCTGGCCGAGTCGGCCGAACAAGTGGGACGTCTGTTGGCACGTAGCTTGCCATCTGATGAGGAACGAATGTTGAATTGCGAGCGGCTGGCCATCGTGGAGGCGCTGGCCCGAGCCATTCCGGCGTGGCGGCTGCACATCAGCCTCGACGGCACCTTTTGGGAACATGTGGAACAGGTGCTGACGGAACTTGATCGTGCGCGAAGTGGCACGCCGCAGCTCCGTATGGCCAACCCCATCGTGTCCCATTCGCGTACTGCCGTTCGCGAGGACGTGCTCTACGTGGTATATACAGGAGCCAGCATGAATCCCACCCTGGCCGAGCCTGACGTGTTGGAGGTGCTGCCCTATCGCGGACACGCGCCGCGCCGTGGTGACATCATATACTTTGTAACACCCGGCGCCGAGCGCGGCACTGTGCACCGCGTCACCGGGGTGACGCCCCGGAGCATCCGCACGCGTGGCGACAACAGTCCAGCGGATGACATCGTGCTGGTGCAGCCAGCACACATCGTGGGCCAGGTGATCGCGGCACACCGCGGTGCTCGGCGACGCATCATCCCCGGCGGGCGTTGGGGCGAGATACATCGCGTCCTGGCACGCGTGCGCAACGTGTTTTGGCATCTGGGAACGCGCTCCCTGCGCACGCTGTATCACAGCAGCGCTCGAGTCGTAGCGCGACATCTCTCGACGCGACTGCCGCTGCGCGTGGTACGCTTCGCGGCACGCTACCGGGTTTACGATAAGCTGTTCCTGGGCAAAAGGTTGATCGGACAATACGACCGTCGCGCCCGCCGATGGATCATTCGCTTCCCCTATCGTCTGCTGGTGGACGAAACCCAGCTGCCCCACGACCTGTGACCACTCAGGGTGCGGTCAGCCCGTCAACCCTCCTGAAAGATCAGCCGGGTGCGCTCGATGTGCGGTGGGGTTCCCGCCAGCCCCAACGCTTCTAGCACCGTCTCAGGACGCACTGAACGCTGCGCGCTCAAGCTGAGGCGCATCCATAACACCGCCTCGCCGTCATCACAGTGCTCCAGGCGCAGGTCGTCCACCAGGGGGCGCAGGTCGATCGTCTCACGCCGCCGTTGGCGCGTGCGCATGTGGGTGAAATGAGGGATGCTCAGAAAGTCGGCGATGCGCCGCGCGATTTCCTCGCACGGCAATACTGTGCTGACTTGCACGCGGTACTCTGCCTGGCGCAGTTGGGCCTGTAACGCAGGCGCCTGCAGCGGCACAGTCTGGGCGTCGAGGATGCGCAAGCCCACCGGTGCTACTGACTGCAGCCGAGATACCAGCGTCTCGGATTCAATCGCTTCCTCCAGTATGACGTCTAACACCTCGGCGCTGCCGACGTAGCCCAGTGGGAGGGCTGAGGCCAGCTGGATGCGCGGCTGGGGGTTAAACCCTCGGCTGTAGGCCACCTGGATGCCGGCCCGGCGGAAGACGCGCTCCCAGGTGCGATGCAGATCGAGATGGGAGATATAGCGTAAGGCTCTGTCCTTAGCAAAGGTGATGCGCCAGCGCTGTCGAACCGGGATCTCCATGCTAAGCACGAAGCGCGTGGATCACCATGGCTCCTCAGATAGTTCAGGTGGCTCAAAGGAGGTGAGGCCGGGCTCCTCACCGGGCAGGGCATCGGGTGCCAGCTGGCGCACGCGCAACTCGGCCGCGTCCAGCTGCTGGTTGCAATAGCGCACCAGCTGCATACCACGCTCGAACAGCTGCAGGGCACGCTCGAGCTCTAGGTTGCCACTCTCCATCTCCTGCACTAGCTGTTCCAGCTCAGCCAGTGCTTGCTCGAAGGTGAGGTGCTCCACTTCGCTCATGACAGGCTACACCTTTCCTTAAGATCTGGGCACGATTCTCACGCTTAATCCACGATGCTCATAAATGTGCCGTCGGAAACCTGCACGCTCAGGCGGTCACCCGGCGAGACCTGCGCCACTTGCGTCACCACACGGCGATCATCCTGGCGGCGCACGATAGCGTATCCGCGCGTCAGGATGGCCACGGGATTGAGCGCGGCTAGGTGATGACGCAGGCCACTCAGCCGTTCACGGTGGAGTGCCAGCGCATAACGCAACGCACGCATCAGGGCCAACGCCAGCTCATCCACGTGTTGGCGCTGGCGCTGCAGCGTGGCGCGCGGTGACAGCTGGCGCAGTGCACGTTTTTCCACTTCGAACCTGCGGCGCAAGCGAGCGATGCGCTCAGAACAGGCTATGGCGAGCGCACGTCGCAGTGCCTGGACGCGGCGCTGTAATTCGCCGCGGTCCGGCGTCACCAGCTCCGCCGCTGCCGAGGGGGTCGGGGCGCGCATGTCGGCAACAAAGTCGGCGATGGTGAAATCGGTCTCGTGCCCTACGCCACACACCACTGGCACGGGAGAAGCGGCGATGGCACGCGCTACCCGTTCATCATTAAAAGCCCACAAATCTTCGATCGAGCCGCCACCGCGCGCCAGGATGATCACGTCCACTCCGGGCACGCGCGCGATAGATCGCAAGGCGCGCACGATCTGCGGCGGGGCGTCCTCGCCTTGTACTAATGTGGGCGCCAGGATTACCTCGGCCAGTGGATAGCGCCGCCGCAACACGGTGAGGATATCACGCAGCACCGCGCCGCTAGGAGAGGTGACCACGCCGATGCGCCGTGGGAAACGTGGCAGGGGACGACGTGGCCGGGCGAAAAGCCCTTCGGCTTCTAGCTTGCGCTTGAGTTCTTCGAAACGTGCATACCAACTACCTACGCCCAGTGGCTGCAATTCGTCCACGTAAAGCTGGTAGACGCCCTGGGGATCATACACCGAGACATATCCATGCGCCAACACGGTCTCGCCATCACTGGACGGCAGGTAGCGGACCTGATGCGCATTGGAGCGCCACAACACACAGCGCAGCGCCGCTTGCTCGTCTTTAAGGGTGAAGTAGAAGTGACCGACAGGGGATTGCCTCCAATTAGAGACCTCACCTACCAACCACAGATCTTGCAACACCTGGTCCGCCTCCAGCCACGTTCGGATGCGTTGCGTGACCTCGCTCACCGTGAAGATGCGCGGCAAGTTCTCCGCGTCTTGATCGGGAAACATGGTAAGTTGTTCACTCATTATCCATCCTCTATTCTGAAACGCTTATGGGTCTGTGGATCGGTCTCCAGGCGCTCTAGCAGTTCTTCAGCGACGACGCGTGGCAGTGGGGACGACACCAGGCGCACCATAGCCTCCGTCGATGGAGCATCTGTCGCAGGCTCGGCGGAGGCCGTGCGCACAAAAGTGAGCAATGCATATTGACCGTCCATCGGTAGCTGGAAGGTCTGATCCAGGAACTGGATGGTATAGATGCCACGGTAGAGGGCCGGCACGCGGAAACCGCCCACACCCAAGGCAGGCCAACTGCCGCTGACCACGCGAATGGGCTGGCCGACGGGCGGCGTGATGACCAGTTGGATGCCCGCTTCGGGCAGCGTGCCGGCGATGAGCGCTAGGCCAGGCGCGCGCGTCACCTTCATCATCCATCCGCTGCTTGACTGGGGTGGCTGCGGTGGCGGCGCCGGAAGCGTCAGCGCAACGGTGGTGGTGCTGCGTCCATCGCTCTGCACTGTCTGGGTCACGCCGGCATCTGGCACGCTCAGCGTGTAGCTGCCGGCGGCCAAGGCATCGAACTGGAAGCTGCCGTCCGCGCCAGTGGTTGTGGTGCGCGCCACACCCCCATCGCGCAGGCTCACCTGGCGTCCCGCTACCGGTCTCCCCTGTGAGTCACGCAGCTGGCCGCGGATAATCCCCTTATTGGCGGGCGCGCTGGTTGTCTCAGTGAAGGTGACCAGGGTAAACCCGCCCTCCAGCGTCAGCTCGAACGTCTGGTCGAGGAAGCTGAGCGTATAAATTCCACGGTTGGGCGCCCAAAACTCGAAGCCACCTGGACCGTATTGGGGTTTGCTGCCGCTGATGCGCTTGAAGGTGAGACCGATAGGCGCCTTCAGCGTCACCTCGATGCCGGGGCGCGGCAACGAACCGGCCAGGATGGGCAGGCCAAACTTGCGCTCGATGTGCATCTCCCAGCGCGGCGCAGTGGGCATAGGCAGCTGCAGGTCCAGCGTCATGCGCTGCCCTTTGGTCAGCTGCAATCCACTGCGCCGCACCTCGTAACCCACAACGAGGAGTTCATATGTGCCAGCGGGCAGCTGGGTGAAACGATAGCTGCCGTCCGGACCG
>JANXAX010000242.1 GCA_025062175.1 Anaerolineae bacterium
GTGAACCTGGTCATCGAGTACAAGCCCAAAGAACCGCGCACCCATTGCTTCATCGGCACAGTGGGTAAGACCCTGTTGCTGATCCAGAGGGTGAACAAGCCCAACGTCAAGGCGATGATCGACGTGGGGCACGCCATGATGGCCTATGAGGACGCCGCTGAGTCGGCTGCTTTGCTGCATTACTTCGGCGACCGCCTGTATTACATGCACTTCAACGACAACTGGCGGCTGTGGGACGACGACATGACCGTCGGCTCGGTGCACACCGTCGAAATGCTCGAATTGCTCTACTGGCTGGACCGCATCGGCTACAGCGGCTGGTATGCCTTGGACATCTTCCCCTATCGTGAGAACGGTGTGCGCGCCGCCACGGAGAGCATCCGCTGGATCAAGGGCCTGCACGCCTTATTAGACAAGATCGGCCGAGAACGCATTGCTCAGGTGATCGCTGCAGGCGATGCTATGGAGGCGACCGCAATGATCCGCGAGGCGCTGTTGGGATGAGAAAGCCACTTTGAGAGAACTCAGAAAGGAGTAGTGCACGATGGTCAAAGAAATCTACGACCCCCATATGTTCAATTATATGTGGGAAAGCCTGGACGAGGGCAGCTTTGTGGTGGGCACCTACTACATTGAGGACTCCAAGCCCGATTGGGACTTCATCGACCACCTGAAGCAGATCGAACGCATTGCCCGCGAGGGCTCCACCGCCAGCTGGATGGAAGTGAAGGAAGAGACCCCCGAAGTACGCGAGCGCCTGATGAGCAAAGTACTGGGCTATTACGAGATACCAGCGCCGCGCGGCACGCGCAAAGCGGTCGTCCAGCTGGCCTTCCCGACGGCAGCCTGGGATGCGAACGTCAACATGCCTATGCTGTTGCTCTCGATCTCAGGCAACATCTTCGCCTTCGCCGATCACGTGCGCCTGTTGGACGTCTACATCCCCAAGCCCATCGCCGCGAAGTTCCAAGGACCTAAGTTCGGCATCGAGGGCATGCGCCAGCGGTTGGGCGTCTATGACCGGCCGTTGTGTCTCCAGATCATCAAGCCCAAGATGGGCATGACCCCGGAGGAGACGGCGGCGCAGGTTTATCAGACTGCCCTGGGCGGGGCGGATATGTGCAAGGACGACGAAATGTGCAGCGAGCTGCACAACTGCCCCTTCGACCGCCGCCTAGAAGCGGTGCTCAAAGCGCTGGAGAAGGCGGAACGCGAAACCGGCCAGAAACACATTTACCTGGTCAGCATCACCGACGAGGCGAACCGCGTGCGCGAGAAGGCACGCCGCGCCGTCAAAATGGGCGCGACCGGTCTGCTACTGGCTTATTCCGCCGGCCTCTCTACCCTTAAAGAGATCACCGAAGATCCTGAAATCAACGTGCCAGTGATGTTGCATCCCTCGCACATGTTAGGTATGCTCAAGACGTTCAGCTGGGTGGCGTTGGGCAAGCTGTGCCGCCTGGCCGGCGCCGACCTGATGCTCACGCCTTCGCTGTGGTCGAGCTTACAGACCTGTTCGGTCGAAGAGGAGATGCGCGTTTCGCAGACCTTGCGCGCGCCTTTCTATCATATCAAGCGCACCTGGCCGATGCCCTCAGCGGGCATGTATCCCGGCCTGGCCGAGGTGCTGATTCAGGAGCATGGCATTGACTTCATCGTGCCGGCAGGTGGCGGCATGTTGGGGCATCCGATGGGCTACAAGGCCGGCGCGATGGCTTGGCGTCAGGCCTTCGACGCTGTGCTCTCCGGGATGTCCTTACAGGAAGCAGCACAGAAGTACCCGGAGTTCGGTGCCGCGGCACGCCTGTGGGGCATTCGCCAGCGGCCAGTGAGCCCGTGGGGCTATCGCGATGCCAACTTCCACCCGCACTTCGCGCCCAAGAATCTCTGACCTCATGTGACGGGGAGACGGTGCGACAGCAGACCGACATGATCGGAACGGCCGAGAGGGGTTCTTGACTGGCGGTTTTGGAGGGTTCGTCGCAAGATTCACATAGCGGCCGCGCATGCAAGGGTGACTGGTGAAATTTTACGCAGTGCCGCCGAGGGCACAGAGAATTGTTAGAAAACCTTTGCGTGCTGTGTGCTCTCGGCGGTGAAAGAATCCCTTCCTCGTCCACGGTGAAGGTCAGAGGTGGGGGGCCATCGCCACAGGGCTGATGATCCTCGCGAAATTAGTTGGGCAACCGACCAATAATTGGGTGCTATGGTCTGTGGAGGTGGGGAGGTTTGTTTGCCCGAGGCTGGCCACCCTTTGTCTGCGTCGCAGGGCTGAAGTCCTGGGCTGGTGACTCGAGCCCTGACGGGCTATCCGGCTGCTGCCGAACCCAGTCGCTTGAGCTGACTGAGGGTACCAGCCGCGGACTTTAGCCAGCCGACGGCTGAGGCGGGCATGTGCCGTTCGATAGGATGGAAAAAAACTACCTCCTGAAAGAGGGTTGGGATAGAGGATGTCTTGCGGACGTTTGCGGCTCGGATCAGAAAGCTCGATAAAAGTCTAGGAGTAGGTCGATTATGGTGCAAGTGCAGTTGCCTTTGTTGGACATGTATCGCACGATGTTGACCATCCGCCGCTTTGAGGAACGGTGCAATCAGCTGTTTTTGCAGGGACGCATCCCCTCGACCTTGCATCTCTACATCGGCCAGGAAGCCGTCGCCGTCGGCGTGTGCGCTCATTTGCGCCGCGACGATTATGTGGTCAGCACTCACCGGCCGCACGGCCATGCGATCGCCAAAGGGGTTTCCCTGCGCTCGATTATGGCCGAGCTGCATGGCAAGGCGACCGGGTGCTGCAAGGGGAAGGGCGGCTCGATGCACGTGGGAGATATGAGCGTGGGCATGTTGCCTGCGATTGCTATCGTGGGTGCCAACATCCCCATCGCTGCCGGCCTGGCGCTGGCCGCCAAGCGACTCGGCACTGACCAAGTGGCGGTGGCTTTCTTCGGCGATGGGGCCGCCAACGAGGGCGCCTTTCACGAAGGGTTGAACATGGCTGCCATCTGGGACTTGCCGGTGGTGTACGTGTGTGAGAACAACCTCTACGGCGCCTCGACGCACGTCTCCAAGGTGTTCAAAATTGCCAACATCGCCGACCGTGCCGCAGCCTATGGCATGCCGGGGGTGGTGGTGGATGGCATGGATGTCGAAGCGGTGTACCAGGCGGCCGGCGAGGCGATCGCGCGCGCCCGCAGCGGCGGAGGCCCAACCCTGATCGAATGCAAGACCTACCGCTTCGTCGGGCATTCGCGCAGTGACCCGCGCACCTACCGCAGCAAAGAAGAGGAAGCTGCATGGCAGGCGCGCGACCCCATCCCGAACACCGCCCAACGCCTCATCGCCCTCGGCCTGGCTGACGAGGCGGCGCTGGCGCAGATCGAGCGCGAGGTAGAGGCCGCCGTCGACGATGCCGTCGCCTTCGCCGAGAGCAGCCCCTTGCCCGAGCCGACTGACACCCTCAAGCACGTCTTTTACGAAGCATAACGTTTCGGGAAAGGACCGCAGCACAATGGCACGGATGACGATTGCAGAGGCATTACGCCAGGCAATTCGCGAGGAGATGCGCCGGGATCCGCGGGTCTTTTGCATCGGGGAGGACATTGGCATCCCAGGCGGCTGGGGCGGCGCCTTCACTGTCACGCTGGGTCTGGCGGAGGAGTTCGGCCACGAGCGCATCCTGGACACCCCCATCTCCGAGCTGGGCTTCACCGGCATTGCCGTGGGCGCGGCCATCGGCGGCCTGCGCCCCATCGTGGATGTGCAATACGGCGATTTCTTGTTCCTGGCGATGGATCAGCTGGTCAACGAGGCAGCCAAGCTGACCTATATGTCAGGTGGCACGGTCAAGGTGCCGCTGGTGATGCGTGCGCCGGTGGGTGCGACGCGGCGCGGCGCCCAACACGCCCAGAGCTTGGAGGCCTTCTTCACCCATGTGCCCGGCCTCAAGGTCATCGCCCCGTCCACCGCTTACGACGCCAAGGGTCTGCTCAAGAGCGCCATCCGCGACGACAACCCGGTGATCGTGTTCGAGCATAAACTGTTGTACGGCAGCAAAGGGCCGCGCAAGGAACACGGCGCCCTCGACGCGACGGGAGAAGTGCCGGATGAGGAGTATCTTATCCCATTGGGCAAGGGGATCATCCGGCGCGAGGGGCGCGATGTGACAATTGTCGGCAAGCTGTTGACCGTCTATCGCGCCTTGGAAGCGGCCGAGCGCCTGGCTCAGGAGGGCATCGAAGCCGAGGTCATCGACCCGCGTACGTTGGTGCCGCTGGACAAGGAGCTGATTCTGGAATCGGTGCGCAAGACGGGCCGGCTGGTGATCGTGGAGGAGGACAACCTGACGGGTGGCTGGGCGGGTGACATTGCCGCTATCGTGGCGGAGGAGGCGTTCTACTGGCTCGACGCGCCCATCAAGCGCGTCTCCGCGCCGGACACCCCGCCGCCGTTCGCGCCGGTGATGGAGGATTTCTATGTGCCCAGCGTCGAACGCGTGGTGCAGGCGGTGAAGGCGTTGTTTTAGGGCAGTGTATCCGG
>JANXAX010000243.1 GCA_025062175.1 Anaerolineae bacterium
CAGCGCAACGTGCCTGGCGAGGTGGTGATTCTGGAAGCGCCGGGCGACCGCTATGCTGCCTATGATTATGTGGGACGTGTCTCGGCGTTGACTGGTCTGGCCACACTGCTGGGCTGGGGCAACCACGAGCATCAGTGGCGCGGAAGTTACGAGGTACCTGCCCGCCGAGAGCCGGACATCGAAATGTTGTTCAATGGACTGGACATGTCCCGCACGACCGCGCTGCTCGAGCAATATCACATCACGTATGTCTATGTGGGCACGCTGGAGCGGAAGCGCTATCGCGCCGAGGGACTGGCCAAGTTTGCGCAGCTGATGGAGCCTGTCTACCAACAGGATGACGTGATCATCTATCAACGCCGCTAAAGAGCGGTAGGGCTCGAGTCCTGACGGGCCGTCCGGCGCGCACCGGACGGGGTCGGCTTCAGCCGACTTGGGCTACCAGCTGCGAGCTTGAGCCCGTCGGCATCCTGGGAAGGATGCGTACCACCTGGTCGGATAAAAGACTATCCCTAAAAGATAGAGGGACCCTACAGTCTGCTGACAGATACAACTTTCATCGCCGGCCTACTGGGCACTATGCGGTTGCGTGAATAGCTTCACAAGAGGATGGCAGATTTTTGACAGTTTGGAGCGAACCTGTTACACTGAAGATAGTCGGGGTGGTCGGACTTGAACCGACGACCTCTGCGTCCCAAACGCAGCGCGCTCGCCGACTGCGCCACACCCCGGCGCAAACTCAGTTATAGTATAATATGCACCTGTTGGGTTAGGCAAGTTCGGTACACCGTGATCGCAGATGCTTGCGTCGAAAAGCGGGTTGTCTTCAGAGCGTCTCAGGTTGCCGATCGAGATTTGGTAGCGTCCTTAGATGGGGGTGCGGCCTAGGGCGCTTTTTTGTCCCCGACCAAATGTAGCTGAGTTAGGGATTGAGTGTGTCAAAGAGTGGTATGGTATGACAGGTAGGATAACTCGGCATGGACAATGGCACGTATTACGTCGGATATGGTGACACGCACTTCACTGCATATTCCCCTGTAAACCCTGATGCTTGAGTTGCGGAGTGCACAATTTCATCTGAACCAAAGGAGGTATGGGATTTATGAAAGCGACTACCACTTCTGCGCGAGCGCCCACGTTTCTGGATGAGGTGATCGCGCGCACACCCGGTGAGCCCCATTTGGAGCGCTGCATCCAGTGCGGCACGTGTGGAGGCTCGTGTCCTTCCGGGGCAGACATGGAGCACACGCCGCGTGGCTTGTTTGCGTTGATCAATGCGGGCTTGAGGGAGGAGGTCTTGCGCAGCAACACTCCGTGGTATTGTGTGTCATGCTATTACTGCACGGTACGATGCCCGCAACAGATCCATATCACAGACGTGATGTATACCCTGAAACGGATGGCCATTGACGAGGGATATTATACGGAATCGACAGCACGCGATGCGCCGGAGTTCTCCAAGACGTTTATCGATTTCGTAGAAAGCAACGGGCGCAGCTTCGAGCTCGGCCTTGCCACGGCCTACCATTTGCGTTATCGCCCGCTAAACGCCGTGACCATGGCGCCAATGGCGTTGGGGATGTTGCGCAAAGGACGTATGGATCTCACCCCCACGAAGATCAAAGGTATTAAGCAGCTGCAGGCGATCCTCAATAAGGCCAAAGAATTGGGAGGTGCGAAATGAAGTATGGCTATTATCCAGGCTGTTCCCTGGAACGCAACGCAGCCGCCTATCACCAATCAGCTATGGCCGTGGCAGAGCCCCTGGGGATCGAGCTGGTAGAAATCGACGACTGGAACTGCTGTGGAGCGACCGAGTATTTTTCGATCAACCTACTGCCCGCCTACGCGCTGGTAGCGCGCAACCTCGCCTTGGCACAGGATCAGGGGATCAGCGATCAACTGGTGGCACCGTGTAGCGCCTGTTTCTTGAACCTTACCAAGACCGATCGCTACATGGCCGACTCGCCCAAGTTGGCGGCGGATGTGAACGAGGCGCTGGCAGCAGGTGGATTACACTACACGCCCGGCAGCGTGCGCGTGCGCCACCTGCTCGACATCATCGTGAACGATGTGGGCTATGATGTCGTGGCGGCACGGGTGAGCAAACCGCTGACAGGGCTGCGTGTGGCCGCTTATTACGGCTGCCTGATCGTGCGCCCCGGCTATGGAGGG
The DNA here is from genome assembly GCA_025062175.1 of Anaerolineae bacterium. GTDB lineage: Bacteria > Chloroflexota > Anaerolineae > 4572-78 > NAK82 > NAK82. The sequence continues at coordinate 2,176 of JANXAX010000243.1, forward strand.
GTGTTCGACGACCCAGAACATCCCACCACCATGGACAAGCTCCTGCGTGTGCTGGGCGCCGAGGTGGTGGACTTTCCGCTGCGCGCCCAATGCTGCGGCGGTCACATGACCCAGATCAGCCAGGAAGTGGCTTATGAGATGATCCGCCGCCTGCTCAAAAACGCCGCCGACTATGAGGCAGATGTGATTGCGACGGTCTGTCCGATGTGCCAGCTGAACCTGGATGCCTATCAGGCGAATGTGAACCAGTATTTCAAGACGGACTACATGATCCCGGTGTTGTACTTCACGCAACTGATGGGGCTGGCCTTTGGTGCCTCTCCGGCGGATCTAGGCATCGGCAAGGAATTTGTGGACGCGCGTCCCGCCCTGGCCAAGATCGGCGTCGCGGTGCCTTCTAATGGGACACCGCGCAGAGCGGGCACATCAAAGGAGGGGCTGCCTATGCCACGCCTGAAGGAGGAAGGACGATGAGCGAGGAACGGGTCGGAGTATACGTTTGCCATTGCGGCAGCAACATCGCCGGGACAGTCGCCGTGGAGGAGGTGGCGCGATGGGCTGCCGACCTGCCCAATGTGGTGGTCTCTCGGGATTACAAGTTTATGTGCTCCAGCCTGGGGCAGGAGCTGGTGGAGAAGGACATTAAAGAGCTGGGCTTGACGCGCGTCGTCGTCGCGGCGTGTTCGCCGCATATGCACGAGCGCACCTTCCGCGCCACATGCGAGCGCGCTGGACTCAACCCCTTCCTGTTCGAAATGGCCAACATCCGCGAGCTCGATTCGTGGGCGACGGACGACCGCGTGGCCGCGACCCAGAAGGCCAAGGCGATGGTGAGCGCCGCGGTGCGACGCGTCATCCACCATCAGCCGCTCCAGCTGCTGCCGGTGACCATCAATCCGAACACGCTGGTCGTCGGAGGCGGAGTGGCTGGCATCACCGCAGCGCTGGAAATCGCCAATGCCGGCTATCACGTGTACCTAGTGGAACGTGAACCGTCCATTGGCGGACACATGGCCCAGCTGGACAAAACCTTCCCCACGCTGGATTGCTCGGCATGTATCCTGACGCCCAAGATGGTGGATGTGGCCCAGAACAAGAACATCACCTTGCTCAGCTGGAGCGAGGTGGAGGCAGTCGAGGGTTACGTCGGCAATTTCACCGTCACGGTGCGCAAGAAAGCGCGCTATGTGAACGAAGAAAAATGCACCGGCTGCGGCATTTGCATCGAGAAGTGCCCCAAGAAGGTGGTGGACGAAGTCTTCGAAGCCGGCTTGGGCTATCGCAAGGCGATCTATCGCCCCTTCCCCCAGGCAGTGCCCAAGTATCCGGTGATCGACACGGCCAGCTGTATTTTCTTCCAGCGCGGCAAGTGCAAAGCGTGTCAGATGTTCTGTCCCACAGAGGCGATCGATTTCGAGCAGCAAGATCAGATCCTCAAGCTCGAGGTGGGCAATATCATCCTGGCGACCGGCTACGACACGTTTGATCCGCGCCGCATCCCGCAATACGGCTATGGTCGGTTGGCCAACGTGTTCACCAGCCTTGAGTTTGAACGCATGGTCAATGCTGCCGGCCCGACGGGAGGGCGCATCGTGTTGCGAGATGGGGTGACGACGCCCAAGAGTGTGGCGATCATCCACTGTGTCGGTTCGCGTGACAAGAATTACAACGAGCACTGCTCACGCGTGTGCTGTATGTATTCGTTGAAGTTCTCACACTTGTTGCACGAGCGCCTGCCGGACGCCCAGGTTTATGAGTTTTATATCGACATCCGCGCCACGGCGAAACGCTACGAGGAGTTCTACCATCGCGTTCTGGAGGAAGGCACCCACTTCATCCGCGGGCGCGTGGCCGAGGTGACCGACGCGGCCCGTCTGCCCGGCGAAGAGGGCAAGCTGATCGTGCAATATGAGGACACCTTGATCGGCAAACAGCGCCGCCTGCCGGTGGACATGGTAATTCTGAGCGTCGGTATGGAGGCACGCCGCGATGCACGCGAGGTGGCTCAGATCTTTGGCCTGGGATGCGAGTACAACGGTTTCTTCATCGAGCGCCATCCCAAGCTCGACCCGGTCAATACGATGACCGAGGGCATCCAAATCGCCGGGGCGTGCCAAGGACCGATGGCCATCCCCGAGGCGGTGGCACAAGGAGCGGCCGCGGCTGCGCGCGTGTTGAGCCTGATCAGCCAGGGCACCGTGATGATGGAACCGGTGCGGGCACACATCGACGCCGAAAAGTGTTCTGGCTGTCGCATCTGCAATAACCTGTGTCCTTACAACGCGATTGTCTTCCACGAGGACCTCAAAGTTTCCGAGGT
>JANXAX010000244.1 GCA_025062175.1 Anaerolineae bacterium
CGGCGCACATCATTGAGGGTGCTATCTGAACGGGGAAAGCGCGTGCCATATGAGCCACCTTGTTAATAGTATACCATTGCCGCTGAGAAAAGAAGAAAAGTCCCTATTTGGAAATCGGTCTGAGCTATTCGCTTACCCAGCTGATCTGAGCAAGTTGAAGCGTTTTTCGACGCGCTCTTCGGACCGGGGAGCGGCCCGACGACGCAGACAACAGTGCTCTAATTCCGCTTTTGCCAAGCAATGGATGCGTCGCCAGCGCTGCTTTGCCCCGGCACTATATAGATGCCAGGCAGACTTACAATGGTGACAGCACCTTTGAGCAACACGTTGGACCAGAAAATCGCCCACACCGTGGCGTCGGACAGGCCACCTGGCAATAATTCTCCCCACTGGCCAAAAGCACACCAGACGAAGACCAAGCTGTCGACTGGGATGCTGATTGCGTTGCTGATCAGCACCCGCGACCATTGCACACGCTGCGTCACATACCGCATCCACAGGCTGTACAGCTCGGTATCGAGCAGCTCAGCAATGACCTCCGCGATGATGCTGGCGATGACAATACGCCAAGTGGGCGCCAAGACGGACGCGAATGCGCTTTGCAGCGGCCAGGCAGGGTCGGCGGGCAGCCAGACAGCAAAGGCCAAACAACCTGCCATCACCAAGTTGATCACGCCAGCGGTGATAATGATAATCCGCGCACAGCGTTTGCCCAGCAGCTTGTGCACCAAATCGCGCAGTGTGAAGGTGAAAGGATAGATGAAGGTGCCAGCATCCACGCTGAAAGACGCCACATAAGCGATCTTCAGGCTCATGAGGTCGGAAAGCATTTGGGCTGCGATATACGCTGCGACGACCAGCACACCTGCTGTTGGAAGCACAACCGCAATGTGCGGCTCTGCTCGTGTGGATATACCATTTTCGGGACGGGAATGAACGTGCAATTCGAGACGCTGCGCTTTCACATGAAATCGGCGACCTTCCCTCGTTCTTGCAGGAGGGCCTTAATCTCGGCCAGGCGTGGCATGTTGAACCCACCACCCAAACGCTGGACCGCGACCGCGCCGGCGGCGTTTAACAGATCTGCCAGCTGTGGCAGCGGGCAGCGGTGCAACCATCCCCATATCAAAGCCGCGGAGACAGCATCACCCGCTGCCGTAGAGTCACGGACTGGCACGGAAAACCCGGGATGGAGCACTGCCTCATCGTCACACTGGATATAGCTCCCCTGAGCACCGCGCTTGATCACCACTAACTGTGGGCCGCGTTCTCGCAAAGCAGACGCCAGATCCGGCAAGGCAAGCGGACCGGGAAGATAGGCACGGGCTTCTTCTTCGGTAAGCGTCAGTGCAGTGGTGTTACGCAATATAGTGGCCAGCTGTCCGGCCGGACAGCTGCGCATCTGGGGGCCTAGATCGAAGAAGACTGCCACGCCTGCCTTATGGGCCTGCTCGACCGCCTGTTGCACGAACGAGATGCCCAATCCGCCGCAGCTCCAGCCGTCGCAGTACAGAGCAATTGCCTGAGAAATCGCTGCTTGCCAGTCTGCCGGCGGGCCCGGAACGGTATAGCCCTTGGGATGATACCCCAGAAACGTCTGGCTCCCCTGGGGTGTCGTCAGGATAAACACGCGCGGCGTGCGATTACCAGGCAGACTGATAAGCATACGGGTGTCGACTTCCTCAGCGTCAAGCCAGCGGCGTAAGCGGCGCCCCACGTTATCATCTCCGACGATCCCCAGTGCCTGGACTGGCAAACCCAGGCGTGCAGCACCGATTAGAAGGTTAGCCGCACCGCCTGGGCCTATATAGAGTGCATGTACTTTCTGGTGCGTTACCCGGGCCGATGGCAGCTGGGCAATTTGGAGCACATAGTCCAACACCGGGTTGCCAAGCACCACCACCGATCGCCCCATGTTCAGTCGACAAAGCGATATTTAATCAAAGTCCACAATGCTTTGAAACCGTCGCGCCAACTGATTTTCTTGCCTTCGTGGAATTCGCGCCCGGTATATGAGATAGGCACCTCATAGATGCGATAGCCTCGTTTGAGCACCTTGGCAGTGATCTCCGGTTCGAATTCAAAACCGCGTGCCTGAAGCGGAATATTGCGCACCACATCTGCGCAAAAACACTTATAACACGTCTCCATGTCGGTGATGATCGAGTCGTATAAGATGTTTGTCACCAGAGTGAGGAAGCGGTTGCCTAACATATGTAGGAAGAACATCGCCTTGGTGGGACCACCACGAAAGCGCGATCCATAAACCACGTAAGCACGTCCCTCCAGCAAAGGTTGCAATAGGATGCGATACTCGCGCGGATCATATTCCAAATCAGCGTCTTGGATGACGATGAAATCGCCCGTGGCATGCTGCAGACCGGTCCGTACCGCCGCACCTTTGCCTTGATTCCGAGCATGGTAGAAGGCACGAATATGACCAGCTGCTTCTTCGCTCTGGATGATCTCCCGTGAGCCATCCTGCGAGCCATCATCCACCACGATGATTTCCTTTTCCAGGCGGATCGGCTGTTCGAGATAGCTGTATGGGCCGAAGTCAACCCAAACCGTCACATCTACCCGTCGCACACGGCTCAGGATTTCAGGCAACGTGGCGACTTCATTGTAAACTGGAACGATGATGGAGAGCTTGAGGGTCAATTCCGTGTCTCTTCAGAAGGTAGTGTTAGGCTGGCACGAATGTGATACGGAGCCGGTTCCGTCGTGAAGGGAGTTACACCACTTATCGCCAGCACCGCCTCATAAAACGTCTCGCCCATTCCGCACAGTGTCAACCGACCCCGGTTAGCCTTATCAAGTGGCATGCGCTGGACCTGCACAGTGTCTCCCTTCTGGATGACCTGGACCAGGTAGCGCTGAGGCAATATATTATCAACGCGCACAAACCCATGGGCTACCCACCCCCCATCTCCGGTCTCGACGTCGTCAAGGTAGCCGATCTGGGGTATCGCAATGTCGTCTAACATCAGCCCTACCCGATTGACCGCGTCATCCGTGATGTATTCAAAGCGAACCTGGATTTGGCGCCCCACATACGGGGTCAGGTCCACCTGTTCATGCACCCATTCAGGCGTTTCACCTCCACCCGAGATCCCGGTCCACGCCGCACCGAAACTATTGCCGCTGGGGTTCTCTGCACTGGTATAACGACCGGGCAAGATGGTCCAAGTCTGGCCACCATCCTCGGATACTTGAACATAAGCGAAATCCCAGCCCGCTTCGATATCGTACCAGAGCCAAAACTCCAACGTCGCTTCGCTCACGTGAGAAAGGTCGAAGGAACGAGTCAACGTCATATCCGAGTCGTCGCCGCGGTTCGACCACCACTGAAAGAGGCCGCTGTGCGGTTCGTTTGGTGCGATCTTTACATACGGTGCACCTTCGAATTCAATCGTCAGATCTCCCTGGCCGGCGAACGTGAAATAGTCGGTGGCATACTGACCGACCTGTCCGCTTATCTCAACGGGATAAGCGCTGTACTCCGCCTCGGTCTTAACTGGTTGTGGATTCAAGCGATGATAACCCCACTTCCCATGGCCAGCGGCAGGGTCGTCCAGGTAGTTCGCGATCACCCAATCGGCGAAAATATCCGTGAATCGGTAAGGTTGTCGTGCTCGCGCTAAAACCGCATTGAACCCGGCGATCCCATTTTCCGGCTCTGCTACCACTGCACGCATTATCGCCTCGCCAAAACGCTCGCGGAAGTAGCTCATGAAAAGGTAGCTGGCAGCGTAATGGGGGAAGGTGTCCTGAGGTGCCTCTGCCCAGGTGTTCAATTGGGTATCAGGGCGTTGGCTGAACGCATGGGTGATATCGCTCGTTTCATACCCGTTGAGCTCCACAGCCAAATTGGACAAGCCCTCGTTGACCCACGTCTCTTCGTTGGCATCGTGATGCCAATGGATCATGTGCTGAAACTCGTGCGCTAGAGTAATGTGGAGATCTTCGCTGCCCGGCGGCACAGCGTTGATGTTGATATAAAACATCTCCTTCTCGTTGCTGCACGGGTTGATCAAGCGAGAGTATTCGTTGGCGCTGTAGAAATATCCGCTCACACCCGGCACGTCACCCAAAAAGATATGGATACGCGGGTCGTTATCCACCCCTGGACTCCATTCGCCGCCGAAGAAGTCGCGGTTTGTGGGGTAAATGCGCTGTTCAAACTCCTGTGCCGAGATGGTAATCGCTTCGTCGCGCACATAGTGGCCGTCCTCTACCCACCAATAACTGTGATTCCCAATGTGACGCAACGTGGCAGTAGTCCAGGTATATCGTACCGCATCACTGTCCAGAACACAGAAGCTGTGCTGCTCACCCAGGCGATAGACTGGTGTTACTGGGTTGACGACGGATGGGATAGGGGTATCAGAGAGCTTCAAACGTCGTGCTAATGCCAAACGGTCACGCACCGGGATCTCGACCTGACTGAGCAACTGCTCCGTTGTCAAGCCGAGGTTCTCCGGTTGCCCGCC
>JANXAX010000245.1 GCA_025062175.1 Anaerolineae bacterium
ATGCTGAGAACATCCTGGGACAACGGCCTGGTGCCATTGTCGTGTTGGAGGTTCACACTGGTTTCGTCCTAGCAATGGCCAGCTATCCGCGCTTCGACCCCAACCTGTTCGTAGGTGGCATTGATTCAACGACATGGGCCGCTCTCCTTAACGACCCCAACCGTCCCTTGCTCGAGCGCTGTGCGCAGGGAGTGTATCCACCCGGTTCGGTGTTCAAAGTGGTCACCATGATGGCCGGCATGGAGCACCTGGGCTTGACCCCCGACACCACCTACGTTTGTCTAGGCACCTGGAACCGACTGGGCAACGCTTTTGTCAAGACCTGCTGGCTCAAAGCCGGGCACGGCACAATCAGCCTGCAAGATGGGCTGACGCAGTCGTGTGACGTGGTATTCTACGAGGTGGGCCTGGCGCTGCAGAACCGTGACCCCCAGATCTTGTCAGACGTGGCCCGGGCATGCGGATTGGGCAAGCCAACCGGCATCACTGGCGTCCAAGAAGTGGCCGGTCTGGTGCCTGATCGCGTCTGGAAGCTGCGCGAACGCGCCGAGAGCTGGTTCCCGGGCGATACAGTCAATCTGGCCATTGGTCAAGGCTTTTTGCTCACTACCCCTTTGCAGATCGCCAACCTGATGGCCGCCATTGCCAACGGGGGTCGTATCTATCGTCCGCAGCTCGTGTTGCGTGTTGTGGAGCGTTCTGGCAACGAACGCACGATGCAGCCAGAGGTGCTCGGCAATCTGCCTGTCAGCGCGCGGAATCTGACAGTGATCCGTGAAGCGCTGAAGAATGTGACGCGCCCGCCACGCGGCACGGCACGCGAAGCGTTCGCCGGCGCTTCATTCACCGCGGCAGGCAAGACCGGCACCGCTGAGAGCGGCCAGGAGAAGCCGCACGCCTGGTTCGCCGGCTATGCCCCCGCCGAGTCGCCCCAGATCGCGGTCGCTGTGGTGCTCGAGCACGCCGGCGAAGGCGCCAAGGAAGCAGCTCCGCTCTTCCGTCAGATGGTGGAAGCGTATTTGGCACGTCTGAATCCCAATCTGCTGGGTTGAGCATGTCCGAGGCGCGGCACACTATTCGCTTCGACATCTTCACCCTCTTCCCCGAAATGTTCCAGGGGGTTTTCACATGCAGCATCATCCAGCGTGCGCGCGAAGCTGGACTGGTGCACATTGCACTGCACAACATCCGCGACTACGCACCAGGCAAGCACCGTGTGACTGACGACGTGCCCTATGGCGGTGGCGGCGGCATGGTGATGAAACCCGAGCCGATCTGGAACGCAGTCGAGGCAGTGCTAGGATACGATCCTACTGGCCGCAAGGACGTGCCCATCATCCTGTTGAGCCCACAAGGTCGGCTCTTCACTCATGTGGTGGCGCGCGAACTGGCCCAGCATCCCCGCTTGTTGCTCATCTGTGGCCGCTACGAGGGGGTCGATGAACGCGTGCGCCGCTACCTCGCCACGGATGAGATCTCTATCGGAGATTACGTCCTCTCCGGGGGCGAGATCCCCGCCATGGTGCTGGTGGACGCCATCATACGCTGGATTCCGGGTGTGCTGGGCGACCCCGACGCACCATTGGATGATTCCTACGCCAGTGGCCTATTGGAATATCCGCATTACACTCGGCCGGCTGTCTATCGGGGATATGAGGTGCCAGCCGTGCTGCGTTCGGGTCATCACGCTGAGATTGCTAAGTGGCGGCGCCAGGAAGCGCTGCGACGCACCTATCAGCGTCGCCCTGACCTGTTGGCCCACGCTCCTCTGACGCCGGCAGACTGCGAGTTTCTGGCACAACTACAACGCGAAGAAGCCAAGCAGTCTCAAGCAGAACCGTGAACGACCGGTGTCGCATCGGTACGTCGGGTTGGATCTACCCTCACTGGCGTGGAGTGTTCTATCCGGATACTCTCGCCGAACGGGAATGGTATCACTACTACGCTGCCCACTTCGACACTGTCGAGATCAACTATTCCTTCTACCGATTGCCCTCAGAAGCGGCTTTCGATCGCTGGCGTTCTCAGTCACCTCCTGGATTCGTGTACTCGATCAAGGCGAATCGCTATCTGACCCATCTGAGACGCCTCAAAGATGTCGAAGCTCCTTTGGAACGTTTCTTATTCCGAGTGCGTCGTCTGGGTGATAGGTTGGGCGCCATCCTTTGGCAATTGCCTCCGCGCTGGTCCGCGGACGTGGCACGTCTGAAAAGCTTCGCTGCGCTGTTGCCTCCGGAGCTGCACCACGCTTTCGAGTTCCGCGACCCCAGCTGGTTCAGCCCGGCTGTATACGCAGTGCTGCAACAGTTCGGCCTGGGATGCTGTATTTTTCATATGCCCGGAATCGCATGCCCTCTGTGGGTGACCGGACGTGTGATCTACCTGCGCTTCCACGGCACCGCAGCGGAATACTGCGGTCGCTATGGTGAGGAGGAGCTGACGCCGTGGGCAGCTCGCATCCGAGACTGGCTTGCTGCCGGTCACGTCGTATATGCCTATTTCAACAACGATGCCTGGGGGCATGCCGTCCAGGATGCCTTGCTGCTACGCCAGTTAATCGGACAGAGCGTTTCATCTCAATTATAAGGCGGTAGTCTTCCAGTACGATTTTAGTCATCAGCCTTCGGTACGCGCTGTTCCATACTTGCTCGCCAGGTGTTCTTCATCTTTGAGGAGAGATGGAAGCGCTGCCAGTAGGAGCGATTGAGATCGTCGTGCTTGTCGAGATGACCGGACGTATCGAAGAATCTAGCGCAGCGCAAACAGGTGCACCTGGTGAGTCAACGTATCGGTGACATACACCACGTTCTGTTCGTCGATGTAGATGCCCACCGGTCGTCGCAAGGTAGTACCACCCGCTTGATTCCAGCGGTTCAGCAGCTGGCCATCCGGAGCATAACGCCGCACCGCCCCTTCCTCGGGCGAGGTCACCAGTAAGCTCCCGTCGGGCGCCCACGCCATATGTGGACCATCATAGGCGATGCTCGGTGGGACCGGCCAAATATCCAGGCTGCCACCCCAACGGTCCACCCGTTGCATACGGTGATTGTAGGCTTCAAGCACATAGTAAGTGCCCTGGTCATCGCGCAGCACATCCGTCGGTTCGCGGAATTCGCCGGGTGCGCTGCCATAGCGTCCCAGCTGGCCGATTGGGATTCCTGCCATATTGAGGAAGACCAGTCGCGCGCCGCCGGTATCTGCCACAATGATGGTGTCGTCCGGCAACACGGTCATGCCACGCGGATGGAAGAACGCCGCTCCCGGGCCAGCAATGCGACCGAGCGACACCCCTTCAGGGGTGAAGCGGTAGATCCAACCAGGCAACGAATCGAGCACCAATAGTTCTCCCCGGCTGGATACGCCCAGGGCAAGTGGTTCGACGAAATCTTCCTCGCCTCCATGCCATGCAGCATGGAAACGCCCCTTCCGGTCGAAAACTTGGACGCGTCGGTTGCCGGTGTCGGCGACATAGACCCTCTCCTCGATGACGGCGACATCGCGGGGTTCGTTGAATTGTCCCGCAGCGTCGCCCGGGCTGCCCCAGCTAGTTAGCCAGACCAGCTCCAAGGATGGCCACACTTCCGCCGTTCGAGTGATGGGCGGAGGAGAAGGCGCCAGGCGTGCGCTGACCACACTGGGCCAGAGATAGGGAGTGGGGATGATCTCGGTCTCTCCACCAGGCCGTCTCCAATACAGGTGAATGCGCGAGCGCGAGGTCAGATCCCAGAAATTCAGGCGCAGCGTGTGCAGGCCGGACTCCAGGAAAAGGGTGCTCTCGCTGAGCCGATCCGGTACTCGAGTGCGCACCACCAGCTGTTCGTCCAGATAAAGCTCGGCGGCGTCCACGGCGCGCACCCCAAAGGTATACATGCCCTCATAAGGGATCTCGAGAGCGCCGCTCCATTCGACGCTATAAGGGCGCGGGAGCGGCACCAGATGAAAATAGACGTCCAGCCGCGGGTCGATGCGCTCGAACACCGGCTCGCCGGCGAAGTTGGGATTGGCAAAGTAGCGCCCTAACAGGCCACGTGCGACGACCGGCGTTCGATAGAGCGCTTGCGGAGGCACCGTCTGCAAAGCCGTGTCCCCTGGTGACTTCCACGCCAGGTGTATACGTCCATAGCCGCCTTCTATCCACAGGCGCAGGCTGTGGTTGCCCTGTGCCAGGAGGAGGTCCACCGTCAGAGTGCGGGTGATGGCCCACTGTTGATCGTCCAGGGTCAGACTGGCGCGGCCGGGAACCTCGAGCGCCAGCTGGTAGCGGCCATACTGCGGCGCGTAGAGCACGCCGCTCAGCTCACCACTGAAGGGGAGCTCCAGCGGCGCGTCTTCGGGCCAGCGACCATCGATGCGGCGCCAGTGTTCCAGCTTGAGAGGTGGCTGGCGTGTATCGGCATCGCGCCAGTAGCGCATCTCCAGTCCTTGTACCCCCTGCACATCTTCCGGCTGGAGCACGAGCATTGTGGCGACCACAGGATAGCCCGGCG
>JANXAX010000246.1 GCA_025062175.1 Anaerolineae bacterium
ACGATAAGGTTCACGTTGAGACCGGACAGGCGCGCTGCCTCCCGGTTGCCGCCCACGGCATAGATATGCCGGCCATACTTGGTGTAGCGCAGGACAATATAGGCTGCGATCGCGCAGACGAAGAAAAAGATGACCGGCACTGGCACTGGTCCGATCATGCCCTGTCCCCAGAAACGATAGGCCTCACGAAAACCGCTGATCGGCTGCCCTTGCGAAAACAACAGCGCCGCACCGCGGAACGCAGACATACCGCCCAGGGTCACGATAAAGGGAGGCACTTTAAGATAGCTGACTCCGAGCCCCTGGAGAAAGCCTCCGGCGAGGCCGACCACCAACGCGGCGATCACCGCGGTCAGCAGCCCATAGCCTCGTGCCTCACCAGCCGTGACGCTCAGCAGGCCCGTACCTCCCTTTTCCACGGCGGCACATACAAGCCCGGCCAACGCCAGCAAAGACCCAACTGAAAGGTCAATCCCCCCGGTGAGTATGACAAACGTCATGCCGATGGCGAGCAGGCCGTAGATAGATACCTGACGCAGGACGTTGAAGATGTTGACCGTGGAGAGAAAAGCTGGCTCCAGGATGGCAAACGCGATACACAGAATGATCAAGAAGGACAACGCACCGAAGCGACTGGCTACGTTGAGGAAATCTCCCCAACGCAGGCGCGTGCGCAGTGTAGCAGTCGTTACTGTTTGCACAAAGTCACCCCCTGTTATACTCGTTATACTCGTCCACTATGGTTCTTTTGTCGCAAGGTGAGCCAGTGTCCGGCCTTGCTCGGCCGCGACTGGCAGCGACCCACGCTGTATCGTACAGTAGCGCATCACGAGCTCCGGAGTTGCCTCGCTCGCGTCCAGAATCGCGGTTACACGGCCCTCTGCCATACACACGATGCGGTCGCTCATCGCTAGCAGCTCGGGCAACTCCGACGATACCATAATGATGCCGACCCCGGAGCGGGCCAATTCATCCATCAAGGCATAGATCTCTGCTTTGGCTCCAACGTCGATGCCGCGCGTGGGCTCGTCCATGACCAGAATCCGGGGACGCAACATCAGCCATTTGGCGATGACCACCTTCTGCTGATTGCCCCCACTTAGGTTCCAGACCACCTGATCCAGGCTGGGTGTGCGGATTTGCAGTTGGTGGACGAACTGCCGCACCAACTGTCGTTCCTTTGCCTGAGCGACAAACCCGAATCGGGTCAGGCGGTCGAGGGAAGGTAAGGAGATGTTGGCATGGAGTGCTTGGTTGAGGATCAGGCCTTGTTCCTTGCGGTCTTCTGGCACATAACCGATGCCATGGCGAATGGCATCTAAAGGGGATTGGATATCGACCAGGACACCATCGACGTAGATCTCCCCAGCGTCGCGCTTGTCTGCGCCGACGATGAGGCGTACCGTCTCAGTACGTCCAGCACCCACCAACCCTGCCAGGCCCAAGATCTCACCTCGCCGCAGGTCGAAGCTCACATCCTGCACTACGATCGCACTGGGGTCGAACTTGCTGCCACGTCGGGTCAGCCCACGCACCTCCAGCACTACATCGTTCTGCCTGCCATCGCCGGCGTGCATCCCCACGCGCGATTTGCGATGCTCCTTGTGGAAGAACTCGTCGCGCGAACGGCCCACCATCATGCTGACCAAGCGGTCCTCCGTGGCCTCCGCGGCCGTCAGTGTGCCGACGTTCCGGCCATCGCGCAATACCATAATCCGATCACAAATGCTGAGCACTTCCTGCAACCGGTGCGAGATGAAGATGACCGCGATGCCCTGACGCTTTAGCTCGCGGATGATCTGAAATAGCACCTGTACCTCGGCACCGCTCAGCGCCGAGGTCGGCTCGTCCATGATGATCACCCGCACTTGCATCGACAGAGCCTTAGCGATTTCCACCATCTGCTGCTCGGCCACCGAGAGATCGCGCACAATGGCCGTGGGCGGCAGACGGACACCCAGACGTGCCAGCAGTTCCTCCGTTTGACGTCGCAGCTGGCGATAGTCCACAAATATGGAAGGACCCGGATAACGCCCCACGAAGATGTTTTCCATCACCGTGAGGTTGGGCATCAGGTTGAATTCCTGGTAGATAACGGAGATGCCGAGCGCGAGGGCGTGGTGAGGGTCTTTAATAGTGATCGGCTGGCCTTCCAGATAGATTTGTCCGCTGTCCATCGGGTACGCGCCGGAGAGGATTTTCATCAGCGTGGACTTGCCTGCGCCGTTTTCGCCCACCAGGCCGAGGATCTCGCCGCGGCGCACTTCGAGGTTGACCCGATCCAAGGCTTGGACGCCGGGGAACGCTTTGCTCACGTTCTCCATACGCAGCAGCACTTCATCGTCCATCATGCCCCAGTCTCCTGGATCATCGACTGACCCTGATCACCGACGTCGCGCAACCCTAACCCTTGGACGGGCCCAAAACGCCGCATTGAGATACAGTTACCTATCCCCGCGCTTGCTCAAATTATGGCATCAAAGCGCGATAATGTCAAGCGATTGACGGTTACGTGCCTCCGAGAGAGGGTTGGATTTCCATTCAGGGGTGAATGGAGCGTCGCCTCCTGAGGCGCAAGGGTTATATGAGCCCCATCCATCAGGCTTATGTCACCCAGAGTCTCGCGAATCAAATCGTCGCGCATGGGCCTGCAGCCCACCCTCCCACCTGCGCGGATGGAAATGGAAGAGGTAGCGTCCTCGTAGGGGGACACCCGGCGCATAGCCCATTGGGTATGGAGTTCAGTCGCCAGCCTCTTTAGGTAATGCCGAGACCATCAGGGAGCGATTGCGAGGGAGAGGACACGACAGAGTCCACAATGCTCCATTCCCCTGGGAGGTCTGCTTGATCCAAGGCGCATGTCACCGTTGTTGCGGGCGTTATACCTGCGGTGACTCCGGATTACACGCAAAATGCTTGAGCATGACGATGGGATCGCTCTTACTGGGGTTATGGATTTTCACCCCCGCGCGCGCTGCCGGATAGGAAACGAAATATTCATCGTAAGTCAGCTGCCCGAAGCGGATGAGCGTCGGCGTCTCGATCGGCCAGACGCCCAACGTGCCATGCCCCTGGAGCATGATAAGACCGTACGCACATGCGTCGCGAATGGTCACCGTGCGACCAGGCAGGACAGTGAGCTCCTTAGCCGCAAAGTAGGGATTGCCATAGCTGACCCAGTACTCCAGATAACCTTCCTCACGCATCTCTTCTTCGGGTTTCACTGGCAACGGGCGGCGGAAGAACTTTTCGCGGAAGTTGGGCAACGTGTTCAACTCCCAGTCCACCATGGAAACCAGATAATCCAAGTCGTGCTGTTTGTCCTCGGGCACGTTCTTGACCAAGAGCGACCAGTCGATGGGCACGTCGTTGACCAAGGATTGAAACATCGCAAATACGTCACTGGCCCATTGCGGCTCATAAGTGCACAGGCTGCCTGGTGCATGCAACACCCCAGCCGGCACGAACCAGCCTGTGCCGACTTCAAGACGATAGGCGCGCGACAGATCGGTGATGTGATTGTCGCCCTGATTCCAGATCTCCAGGCAATGGCGCAACTGTTCTTTGGTCGTGCCCGGTTCCAGCCCAAAGAAGGTGTAGGGAAAATCGGCGCCGTAGTTGTTGAGCTGGACGGGAAAGTAATAGCTCTCCGGCTTCGACTCCATGCCCACCAACCGTGCATGCTCTTCTTTTTGATGCAAGTGGTGCGGCAGAGGGCCTTTGTTGTCAAAAAACTTGGAATAGATCGGCCAGCCGTGATAATCCTTCCAAATTTGTTCGCCCACTAGCTGCGCTCCCAACTCCTCGACCAAATCTTTGAGCAAGATGCGCTCAGGTCGTTCCGCATCTCCATAAACCACGTAACTCAGCCCCTCGTCCGGGGTGGTGAGAGGGCCATTGTCCGCTTTGGTGGTCGAGGAAAGCCACCGCTCATCGATCCCACCCCGATGAGCACCGAAAGCGTACAAATCAGCCGGATGGAGCTTGAGGCGCTTGCCAGGGATGCAGAAGGAACGAGGCACCCACGTAGGCGCGAGACGCAAAATTCCCTCACCTTGTTCGAATGCGGGGTGTGTCATCTTTGCAACTCTCCTCAGCAACACCGGGTTTTGGTTACAGAAGTGCACTTTACGCAGAGACTATGCAGAGCCATAAGCCTATTGATCGCTTTTATTATCATACGCCCTTAGAGCGCTGTCAAGGAATAGATAACATTTAGGTGCATTTCTATGCGGACGAGCGGGAGCAGCAGCCCGAAGTGGCGACGATTATCCGAGCCGCGACCGTCCAGAGCGGTTCACACTGCGCACTGTGCCACCTTTCTTTGAGCGATTCGGGAATTATGCTAGAATGTTGCCAATTGCTTGGCCGTTTAGTAAGCAGGTAGGGTGTGAAATGTGGCAGACGTATTACACTCCGGTGACGCTGCAGCAAGCGCTCACATTGCTGGATGCCCATCGCGAATCTGCGCGCATTGTAGCAGGT
>JANXAX010000247.1:0-246 GCA_025062175.1 Anaerolineae bacterium
AGATGAATCACTTCTTTGGGTTCTGCCGTTTCATTGGATGATTACACCAAGCGCATCGTTTTCAGATTATCCTCGCCATCTGTCTCGGCAGACTGCTGGGATTGCAACGCGTGCAGCAGGTGCGCGTTGCAATCCACAATGCTGGGATGGCAAGCGCCGTAGCGCGGGTCGGCCCAGGTATACCAGGGGTAGGATGCGCTCGCGGAAGATGCCCTGCTCGGTGTCCACCGTTAACACGTCATCAGA
>JANXAX010000247.1:256-4473 GCA_025062175.1 Anaerolineae bacterium
CGTGCCCTCGACGAAGAGGACCGGGTTGTCCACCCAGCCCAGCTCGCACACACAAATGACCTGACCAATACGCAGCAGCACCGTAACGATGTCCTCTCCGACCGCCCCAACCCACTTGCCGGATTTGTGGATCTGGCAATAGAGGCTCTGCGGTTCTCCGAAGAAGAAACGGGCTAGGTCCAATGCGTGGCTGCCCATATCGGTGAGCGCCCAATGTTCTAGCTCTTTCAGGAAGGGCTGATTCTCCACCTGTTCCAACGTCCCATGACCGAGCTGGATGCGCGCTCGATAGGGCTGACCGATGCGCCCTTCGGTCAGGACCCGCTTCGCTGCTCGGATTGGCCTCTGCCAACGGAAATTCTCGTGGATCATGAACGGGATGCCGGCCTGGCGACATGTTTCTACCATCTGCACGCAGGTCTCATAGTCCGGCGCCATCGGCTTTTGACAGATGACCGGCACGCGATACCGGGCCGCCATGTAGGTCAGCGGAGCGTGCATCACTTCGTGGGTGATGATGTCCACAAAGTCCAGCTGTTCGTGCTTGAACAGCTCCTCTGGGTCACCGTAGACGCGCGGAACGTGGTACCGGGCAGCCAGTTGCTCCGCTTTGGAAACGGTGCGATTGTATAGCGCGACCAGCTCCACACCCGGCAGCTCCAACCAGGCCGGGATCTGAAACTTTGCCCAGAAACCGGTACCCAGGACGGCGAATCGCAAGGTGGTCATCGGCTTTTCCCCCGTTGTCTTTTATGAAGAGAGCATGCTTGAGTCACCTTCTGCAAGCTGTCGGCATAAGACTATGGGAGCACAGCAGCCTCACCTGTCAAGGTGCTGGACCAAGTGTCAGCTCGATTCGTGCTGGCGAACACTCCTCCCCGCCAGAGCGCCGCGTAGAGAGTCCCCTGATGCGCTGCCAGGGCACGCACGCCATAGGGCGACCCAGTCATTGGATCAACAGGCAGACCTACGCTGGCCCGCTGCCACGTCTTGCCGGCATCCTCGCTGCGGTAAACACCTACATCGGTCGCAAGGTAGAGTACACCCGCTGTGTCAAAGAGCAAATCGCTGCTCCACGCACGACTGTCTGAAATGGTGTCGCTCAGATCGCTCCAGCTGACTCCTCCGTCAGACGATACGAGCACGTACCCGTATAGCGCCGCGAGATAGAGCCGTGTCCCATCTGGTGAGAAGACCATAGCCTGAGCAACATAATGGTTCATCTCCCGTGCGCGCAAATGCCAATTGCGGCCTCCATCAGTTGAGGTTAGCAGTCCCCCATAATCCAACCATGCAAAGACTGCCTGGCTCGCGGCAAAGTCCGGGGGAAAAGCTATCGCGCTTATCTCGGCCACCCCTGTCGTGCTCCCCAATCGGGATGTATCAAACACCACATCCCAGGTTTCACCGTGATTGTCGGAGCGGATGATCGAAACACGGCCCGACCCTCTCCCCGCCGCCAGGACGACACCGTCGTTCACGTAGCGGGGTGACACCGCCAATGCGGTGATCTGGAAGCCACGTGGAACACCGTTGAGGTATTGCCAGGTTTGCCCGCCATCATCGCTGCGCACGAGAGCGTTATCCAGGGCAGCGAAAACCGTTTTATCCTCAGCGGTGGCCAGGCAAGCTTGGTCGCCGCGCAGCGGGAACTCCCCAGACGACCAGGTGCGCCCTCCGTCCGTCGAGCGCAGGACGCCGGCTGTGTCAGAAGCGATGAGCAAGCTGCCATCCGGCAAAGCTACAATATCCTGTAAGTCCAGCTGCGTGATCTCCTCACGCCAGACCGGCTGGCTCTCCCACGTGAGCTGATCGGGTGAAATCGTCACCGCACGGCCGTCGCCGCTTATGACAAAAAAGTTGCCATCAGGCAGAAGGGCAAATGCGCTCGGCTGGAAGTCGGGCGGCAATCCTCCTTGAAGCGTCTGCCAAGAATAACCGCGATCCCTCGAGCGCTGGAGAACACCCGCAGTGTCCATTCGGTAGACCGCCTGATCTACGAGAAAGTGAGGTGAAAAGAGAATGTTCTGTGCCGTGTTTCCGCTGAGCCCGCGGGCGGAAGGTTGCCACGTCAGTCCGCCATCTTCGCTTCGCCATGCGCCATCATTCAACACCAGTCGATCATATGCGAAGTTGGGTGAGAAAACGAGCAACCCGCCGGGCACACCGGTATCCTCCCACGTCATTCCTCTGTCAGAAGAGCGCAGCACAGCGTCCCGGGCGATCAGGACGACTCCGTCTTCCACAAAGTTGGGTGACAGCGCAATATGACGGACTGAAAGGTCTGCGTTCTCAGCAGCATAACGATTCGCCAGCCATTCCCACGAATCTCCGCCATCGCTGGAACGGAACAGACCGCGCAAGTACGAAGCGCCGAAGATCGTCTGATCCTGTTCAAAGGTGGGTGAAATCGCCAGCTTGCAGATCTCCGTGTCATCAAGTCCACGCATCGCTGGGAACCACGTGTCTCCTCCGTCTGTAGAGCGATACAGTCCGCCCAGACGCCCGTGGCCGTGCAGGCCGGCAAATAGGGTGCGGTCGTGAGCAAAATTGGGGGAGACAGCTAATGCACATACCGGGCGGCCGGGCAACCCTCTGCCCAACAGATCCCAAGATTGCCCGTCTATCGAGCGATAGAGGCGTTCCTCAGAAAGGCGGAACAAGGTGCCATCTGAGGCGATCGAGAGTTGCTGGGATGGAACGAAAGATCTAAGCGGGGCAGAGACAGGCGCGGAGGGTACCAAATCACCCCCGCTGGTCGCGATCACTAATAACTCGCCATAAGGTCCTGCGAGGTAAAGACGTTGGTCAGCCGCATCGAGATCGAGCAACCGATAATGAGGATTTGGAAGAACCGTCTCGCCAACCAGAGAGAGCGTACTGTCGAAAACTTGCAAGGCGTCGCCGGAGAGGCTGAAGAGCCGCTCGTTTCGTCCGTCATAGGCGAGATAGCCTCCCGCGCCGGCCAACACGCGTGCCTGACGGACCGTGTCATCCCACACTTCAAATTGGTAGATGAAGCTGCGATCCAGGCGGTAGCGCGTCATGTAGGCGCGTCGATGGGCCGAGTCGAGGGCAGGCGGGCCAAAGCTGATCTCCCGGTGCATATAAAGCAGCCGCGGCGAGTCACTCACGTCAAAGACAGCAAAGTAGCTGCCGCCGTTGGAACCAGGGATCCCATTGTTGATACGCGCATATAGGAGTTGGTTCGGAGCATCCAGATAGGTATCTGTGACGCATTCCGCGTTCGGTGGATCCGCTGGTGGAAAAAGTTGTCCAGTGATGGTCATCGTCTCAGCATCGACCACAAAGGTATTGCACTGCTCCATCCGGCAACGGCACCAAGGGGTGAGATACAGACGGTCACCAGACGGTCCTACTGCCAGCTGACCTGCTAGCTCGGGATAGACTGTGACTTCCCAATCACGCATGTCCACCATGCGGACCGGATTTCCGTCGATGTAGAGCCGATGTCGCGGAGTGTCCAGTGCCATTTGTCCATAATCTTCCCGACTGTCAAGAAAAACCGAGAAACCAGTCTCCGTGCGGGTTATCTGGTGATAGTCCTTTAGATTTAAAACGTACAAGTTGCCGGCGTCGTCTAATACGTACAGATGACCTGTGATGGGATCCGGAAGGACATCGCGCACACTGAGAGCTGTGTAAGCAACATGCATTGTCTCCGCTCGAACCGGATCAATTGTGACCAGAGGACCCAGCCAGGAAGTGTGCAACGCGTACAGCAGACCGGTCACTGGATCGGCGACCATTCTGTCCGGTCTGCGAACGATAAACGCACCGGGCCGCGGACGCAGATCAGGCAGCCGATAGGTGGTGATCTTACACGCATCATATGGTCCGCTTCCCAAATACAGCGTGCGTCCATCTGAGGCCATGAGCACATACTCACTCATGTAAGGCTCGGTTGTGAGCTCGATGGGAGCGATTTCGGACACCGGTGTGCCTGATGAGTCAAAGATGCGCACTACAGCACGATCGTCACCGGAGGCTTCCAAGACGAACAGTCGGCCGCTCCTCGAATGAAGCACCATCTGTCCGCAATGCCCCATGAACGCCACTGTGCGCAGCGGAGTCAAGTGTTCGGAATCGGACACAACCAGCTCGGAAGGGTCAGCCCGCAGCAGGTAGAGACGATTGCGAGAAGGATTCAGGAGCATCGTGGTGTTGAAGCGACGATAAGGCAGCGTTGTCGCCTT
>JANXAX010000248.1 GCA_025062175.1 Anaerolineae bacterium
AGCTGCCAAGTCCGCACCCTGGCCCGCTGCCGCTCCAAGGCCCGTAGTCCCCAACTGGGCAATGCTATCACTCTCACCCCTGCCTGGCTTTTCGGTGCGCCCTCAACTGGCCTGCTCCCCACCTCGGTTATCTGCCGCTCGATTTTAACTGTGCCCGCCTGCCAATCTACATCTGTCCAGCGCAGGCCCAGCGCCTCACCCAAGCGGCAGCCGCTGGCCAACAAAAAGCAAAACAAGTCACTATATCGCCCGCCTTGGCCTGCCTCGACTGCCGCCAGGAAGGCGGCCACCTGCCCAGGCGTCCAGATGTGCCGCTTGGCTGGCTTGGGATGGGGTCTCTCGATTGTGGCGGCTGGGTTGTTCGGCAGCAGTCCCCAGCGCTGGGCATCACCCAGGGCTTTGTGCAGTAGGGCATACGTCTGGCGCAGTCGGAAGGCGCTTGTTCCGTTCTTGGCCAGGTGCGCCAGGAAGGTGGTCAAGGCCAACCCGTTCAGCTTGGCCAGCTTGACCCCGCCCAGGTGGGGGACAATGAGCTTTTCCACCGTCAGCCGGTAATTGGCCAAGGTCTGGGGTCTCAAGCGCTGCCCCGCCTGCTCCAGCCAGGTGGCCAGGTAGTCCCCCAAGGTCAACTTGCCCGGATCTGGCAGGTGGCCCAGGGTGTGCGCCACTTGCTGTAGTTGGCGCAACTTTTCAGCCGCCTCCCGGCGTGTCTTGGCATAGACGACATAGCGCCTGTTGTGCACCATCAGGCTGGCAGCCCAACGCCCATCAGTGCGGCGGTAGATGCTTCCCTCACCACTTGAGCGTTTCATCTTGCCCTCCATTGCTGTCAGATTGCTGTCAAACAGGGGGCAACCATCTGGGGGAAGGGGGACACCCCAAGCTGTTGGGCTCTGCGGCTGGTCAAGGGGCTAGATATTGTGGGGGATTGCCGGTAGGGCACGACACCTTGATTTTCAGTCAAGTGCTCTACCAGGCTGAGCTACCTCGGCTCGTCAGGTGCTTAATATACCACAGAGACATCGTTCAGGCAAATCCAGCCTCATGCTCAGGTGCGTTTCGAATTGGGGAGGCGGACGGAAGCGGCGGCTTAGCGCAGCAACGTTCATCCGAGCCGTGGCTGTAGACTGTAGGTGCGACTGGCCACGGGTGGCATCATGCATTCGCCCAAGTGGCGCACTACCGCTTCCAGGCTTTCCAGGTTGTGCAGCGGCAGGAATTCGTCCACATAGGGCAGCGCCGCCTGCATGCCACGCACCAACGGCTGGTAGTGTGGCGCACCGGCAAGCGGGTTGAGCCAGATGAGGTGGTGACAGCTGCGCCGCAGACGGTCCATCTCGTGACGCAGCAGCGCGATGTCGCCGCGATCCCAGCCGTCGCTGATGATGATCACGACCGCGCCGTTGCGCAACACCCGACGCGACCAACGATAGTTGAACGTCTTGAGCGACTCGCCGATACGCGTTCCTCCCGACCAGTCGAGCACTTCCCGAGAGACTTCCCGAAGTGCCGTGTCCACATCGCGATGGCGTAGTGCCGGGGTGATGCGTGTGAGGCGCGTGCCAAAGACGAAAGCCTCAATGTGTTTCGCGCTCTGGCGCAGGGCATACATAAAGTGCAGAAAGAGGCGCGAGTAGCGTTCCATCGAGCCGCTGATGTCGCAGATGACCACTAGCGGGCGCGGTTTGAAACGAGGGCGCTGCCAGGCCAAATGGACGATTTCGCCCTGTTGGGCCATACTCTTGCGCATCGTGGTTGAAAGGTCCAGGCGACAGGTGCGTTTGTAAGCGCGGATGCGCCGGCGGGTGCGTCGTTCACCCATGCGCCAGATCAGCCCATCCATCCAGCGTTGCGCCAGCTGCAGCTCCTCGTGCGACATAGCGGCAAAGTCCTTGTGGCGCAGCGTCTCCCACGGGCTATAGGTGGCACTCAGCTCGCTATCCCCAGCGCGCTGGGATTCTTCCTCTCCAGGAGGGAAGTAACGATCATCCAGCCGGTCGCGAGAGGGCATCCGGGCCGTGCGCAGCGCCTGTTGTCGCGGGGGGGCGGGTCGCTGAAAGGTAGTCGCTCCAAGCGCCAGCAACCACTGCTCACGCCCCAGCCAGAAAAGCTGGAAAGCTCGGTCAAACAGAGGAATTTGATCGGGATGGGTTACCAAGCATGCGCGCACGACGTGGTAAAAGTCGTCGCGGCGCGTCAGATCGATGCAGGTCAGCCCTTGCAACAGGTCCGTCACACGTTCCGCGCTGATCCGAAATCCCAGCCGACGCAGCAAACGCACGAAATGCAACAAGTTGACCGGCAGCCGCTGAGAGGCAATTCCATTACCGGCGGCCATACGCGCGTCGGACGAGTTCATGGGCCATCTCTCCGCGCACTCGCTGTACATCGTCTTGATACTTGAGCAGGACGCCTAACGTTTCGTTGACGGTCGCCTCATCCAGTTCCTGACATCCCATCGTCACCAGCGCAGTCGCCCAGTCGAGCGTCTCGGCGATGCCCGGCGGCTTGAACAGCTCGGCCTGGCGCAGCTGCTGGCATACCGTGGTGACCTGAAAGGCGAGCTGTTGGGTGATGTACGGCACCTTGAGCATGACGATCTGGTACTCCGCCTCGAACGTGGGATAGTCGATCCAGTGGTACAGACAGCGCCGCTTGAGTGCATCATGTACCTCGCGCGTGCGATTGGAAGTGATGACCACGATCGGTGGCTGTGCCGCACGAATGGTGCCGATCTCGGGAATGGTGATCTGAAAGTCAGAGAGGAACTCGAGCAAGAAGCTCTCGAACTCCTCGTCGGCACGGTCGATCTCGTCGATCAGCAATACCGGAGGCAGCGCACCATCCCATTGCAGAGCCTGCAACAACGGACGCGCAATCAGAAACTCGGGACTGTACAGGTCCTTTTCGTTGGCGGTGGCCGCTTCGCCACGCGCTTCCAACAGACGTAGGTGCATGATCTGACGCGCGTAGGCCCACTCGTAAACGGCTGTGTGCACATCCAAGCCTTCGTAGCACTGCAGGCGGATAAGGCGGGTGTGCAACACCTCTGCCAGCACTTTGGCGACCTCAGTCTTGCCAACGCCAGCTTCGCCTTCTAGGAAGAGCGGCTTGCCCAGGCGTGTTGCCAAGAAGATGACAGTGGCCAGCGCGCGATCAGCGATGTAACGCCCCGTCAGCAGGGCGGCTTGCACGGCATCAATCGAATCAAACAGATAGGCCATAGCGCACCTGGGTGATCTGTGCCAGAATGCTCAGCGCGATCTCGGCAGGTGAGCGACCGCCCAGCGGGAGGCCGATGGGCGCGTGCAAGCGCGCCAGCTGCTCCTCACTGACACCCATCCGACGTAGACGCTCAATGCGCCGCGCGTTGGTGCGCTGGCTGCCCAGAGCCCCGACGTAACGCAGTGGATTGGTCAGGCCAAGGTACAGGCTGGGGTCGTCCAGCTTGGGGTCGTGGGTCAACACCACTAGATACGCGGAGCCATCCAGCCCCAGCTCGGGCAAGACATGCTGAGGGTATTCGCGAATAATCCGGCTCGCTTGGGGAAAGCGTTCGCGGGTGGCGAAGGCGGAACGTGGGTCGACCACGATGGTCTCGTAGCCGAGCATGTTGGCCATCGGCACCAACACCTCGGCGATGTGCACGGCGCCAACGATGATCAGACGCGGTACTGGCGGATAGACCTCGATGAATAAGTGTGGACCATCTTCGAGCTGTAGGGTGGCACCTTCGCCGCGCGCCAGTCGCTCCAATGCATAGGTGACCACATGCTGCCGCTGGGCATCCGACAAATGGAGATCACCTACACTGTGCCCATCGGGATAGACCAGCAGCTTGCGATTGAGCTGAGCGGCATTGCCGCTGAGGACGCTGACCACTGCCAGCGGTTGATGTGCAACCAGGCTCTGACGCAGTGCCTCGTAGACGCCGCTCAACGCGGCAAACGGTTCGACCATCACCTCGATCGTGCCACCGCAGGCCAGGCCGACTTCCCACGCGTTTTCATCGGCAACGCCGAACTTGAGCACCTGGGGTTGTCCCGATCGGACCGCCTGGTGACACGCTTCGATGACCACCCCTTCGACGCAACCAGCACTGACAGAGCCGGCAATGTCCCCTCGCAGGGTGGTGGCCAGTTTAGCACCCACCGGTCGCGGCGAGGAACCCCACGTGCTGATCACCGTGGCAATGCCAATCTGCTGCCCCTGTTGGCGCCAGGCTTCGATCTTGTCGATGACATCATACATCTCGATCTTGCCTTGTAAAATCCAATTTGTATCAGGATGGCTGTATGCTACATCACCGTGTCGTCAGGCGCAATAATAGCGCATCCCAAAGGGGTGCATCGTTTTTCGGCGGAAGAGCGAAGTTAAACCGGGCGGCGTGCCTGTGGGCGACCGGCAGGTCGCCCATATGGGTGGCTTCCCTCTCCTCGGATGGACTTTGCATT
>JANXAX010000249.1 GCA_025062175.1 Anaerolineae bacterium
ATTGTCCTGTTGCGATATCTTGTATGCTCAGCGCTGTTGCGCCAACATACACTATAATGAGGACCCCTACAATGGCTAAGCCGAGGGCTACATAGTGCCAATCGATCTCCCGAAAATCGGAAGCTGACGATAGATCATGTCGTTGGATAATGGGCGGTTCCTCGTACACAGGCGGTCTGTTCTCCTGTTGCCACTCTGGTGCTTGCGATGAAATCTCAATACTTCAAAAGCCGGTTAGTTCTGGCATTCTGTGCCAAAATCAAGCGGTGGCACGTCCATTTCCATCCAGGGATCGTCGTAGGTCGCAGTGATGGGCAATAGAAAGCTGAAGGTGGAGCCAGCGCCCATTTCGCTTTCCACCCAGATACGCCCTCCGTGGGCTTCCACCAATGCCTTCGCAATAGCCAATCCCACACCTGTCTCCCCCAGACCGTTGATCAGCGCCTTATCAGCACGATAAAAACGTTCGAACACGTGTTCCCGATCACGCGGTGCGATGCCTCCCCCTGAGTCGCGCACGGAAACCTTCACGTAACGGGTTGGGGTTGTCTTCTCAGCTTCGCTCTCTTGGTATAGAGAAGTCGAAATCTGGATCGTAGACCCTGCAGGAGAGCATTTGATCGCGTTTCCGAGCAAATTGACAAGGATCTGTCGCACGCGATCAGGATCTGCTTCGATCGCGGGCAGTTGTGCTGTCAGGTTGAGGGCGAGCGCGATCTCCTTATCCTCCAGCTGTGCGCGTGAGACAATCACTGTGTCCTCAACAATCTGGTTGATGTCTACCACGGTGCGATGGAGCTCCAGCTGGCCGGCATCGATGACGGTGATGCTGATCAAGTCGTTTAACGAGCTGTTGAGACGTTCCACATTCGCCTTGATGCGCTGGAGAAATTTGCGTTGCATCTCGCTCAAGGCCCCCACTGATTCACTCAAGAGCAGATCGGTATATCCGATAATCGAGGTCATAGGTGTCCGCAGCTCTTGAGAGAGAGAGGCGACAAACTGATCGCGGGCTTGTTGGCTTTCTGTCTCGACAGTGACGTCGTACAGGATCACTGCACAACCTTTTTCATGACCACCTGTATCTTGCACCACGTCCGTCATGGTGCTGAATGTGGCACGTAGTACACGGTTGCCTGCTTCCAGGGTGGTTGCCACCGTGGAGTGGGGTTTGAGCTTTAAATCGGCCAGGGCCTTGTGCCATCGCTCATCCTTGGCGACCGCCGCGAGGGGTCGATCTAGCATCTCTCGGGGGGTGAGATTAAACATTTGAGCGGCCATACTATTGACCCGGGT
Source organism: Anaerolineae bacterium (assembly GCA_025062175.1). GTDB lineage: Bacteria > Chloroflexota > Anaerolineae > 4572-78 > NAK82 > NAK82. Next base: position 1,297 of record JANXAX010000249.1, read on the forward strand.
GATTCTTCCCGCGCCATCGGCGATGATAACACCACAGTTCAGGTCTTCGAGGATGTTCTCAAATCTTCGATCCGCGGTGCTCAGCTCGTGTTGCAACTCGCGCAGCTTCTCTTGGAGCGCATCGCGTTCAGCCTGGCCTTTCTTGACCTCTTCCTGCAAACTTAGCACGCGACTGCGCGCTGCTTCCTCGATCTTCTGACGAGCACGTCTGGCGACTTGCTCTTGCTCGTAGAGCTTTTGGGCAAGCGAGGCCACTTCTTCTTGGCTCTTTTTCAGAGCCATTTCCAGTTCGGTCCGTTTCTGGCTTGCTTGTATTTCTTGATCGCGCAGGGTTCTGGTCAGCTGCTGCAACTTGGCTTGAAGTGCTTGATAGATGCGCGCGTTCTGCAGTGCAACGGAGAGGTGGTTGCCCAATATAGCAACAGTTTGCCGGTCTGCGGCATCGAATGGCAGGTGACTGATCCCGTTTGCCAAGATTAGCACGCCCAGCGCGGCTTTATGCTGTCCCAGTGGCTGGATCAGGATGGGGGCATGGCCTTGATCTCCCAAAAGATTCGTGATAGCCGCAGAGGCATCGTCGGTCTCGTCCAGCACCACCTGACACATCGTGTGCAGGGCATTTTCGATCGCGGGATATGTTGAAGTGACCAAGCTGACCGGTTCATGCTGATTGCCAGGTCGCAAGGCGCGGTATGAAGCCACCAGGTGCAGCTGGCCAGGGTTTTTCTCATCGACGAGTGCGATTGCACATTGATCGGCGTTCATCACCTCAGCAATGCTTTTACTAGCCTGCTGAGCAGCTGCTCGGACATCTAGCAAACCGTTGAGGCGGAGGGTGACATTCAGCAGGTTGAGCAGCTCAGCCACTTGGGCCGGTGCCGTGCGTTTCAATTCGGACAAATTGGCACGGGTGGTTATAGCCGAGGGAGAGACGGTCATACGTGCCATCACGCCACTATATAGGGCGGCGACGAGCAGCGGGTAGCCAATCAGCTGGCCCAAGCGCACCCAAAGTGGTAGATTGTTGGGCATAGCATAAGAGGGTATAAAGTTGCTCGAGGTCATCCAATGAAGCAAATAACTGACAAGGAGGGCGAGAAATGCCACCAAGGCGAAGCTGCGCGTTTCAGTTTGATTTTGTCTTCCGGATGATCTCGCTCCAGGTTGCGCTCGAGGTAGCGAGAGTCCGATCAGCGCCATGATGCAAACGAGCATCTGCCAGAGGGTCCATCCACTGGCCGGAGCTGTTGTATTGTAATTGGTCGCCGGCAGGGGAATATACGGTATAGAGGATGCACTCATCCAGGCGTAGAGGAGACAGCTGAGGCCGCCGATCGTCAGCCAGGCGACGCTCGAATGTCTGTTTCGGTGCAGGATGGGCACAAAAGCCCATACGAGCAGCGTTAATCCGGCTAAATCGACAATCCGTTCCGCCGGCAGTGACCAGGGCGTAGAGGGGATGGGGGAAGCGCGCGCGAGCAGCGCCAGCAAGGGTGCCTGGATAATGCGCAGGAACACCAATCCGGCGAATGCGATAGCGTACCTGCGTGCCGACCCGGCCGAGACTTGGTCACGTGCGGAACGATAATAGCTGGTGGCGATGAGAAAGCCGGCGAGCGCGACCAGCAGCACAATGCTGTGGTAAGCGTAGGATTGTGTACTCAGCAGACTCGCGATATCACCCGGCATATTAGCTCATTGGGAGAAAGAGACTCTTGCATTTCCAGTGAGAGACCGATATATACCACACCGATCACATTATAGCACAGGGGAAGGGGCGCGACAATCGAGGATATCTTGTAAGTGTAAAGCCAGGTTTCCCTCCGTTTTGCGTGGGGTTTTAAAGGGTATAGGGCTGGCGAGCTGGAGTTTACATAACTAATTCGTCGTAAAATTGGTGGCAAAAGGTCTTGACAAAGAACAAAAAGTGTGATAGATTAGCATACGCTGTCACGCGCTATATTCATTCGAAAAGTGAGAGAAAGAGATTTGACAAGCATCATACTCTATGCTATAATAGCAGTGACAGTAAGTTTAGGTACTGTGTCGTTTGGATCTCGCTCCGAACAGGAGAAGATCGTTACAAGTGAAAAGGGGGGAGACGCCCTCGTGTAGAATTAAAGCGCGGATATAGATGGGTTGTCTCTCTCTGCCGGCGGCTGAAGGTTAGTCGTCGGTTTTGTGTCTGAGCAATGCACCTTAACAACTGAAGAGTGGCAGGAAAGTCCGGCGAGTTCAGGTCGTAGTCCAGATGATGACCGGAAGCAGCCGATGAGGCTGTGAGAGTTTCTATGGAGAGTTTGATCCTGGCTCAGGATGAACGCTGGCGGCGTGCCTAACACATGCAAGTCGAACGGTGCTTCATCTTCGGATGGGGCACAGTGGCGAACGGGTGAGTAACACGTTGGTGACCTGCCCCGAAGACGGGGATAACCCTTCGAAAGGAGGGCTAATACCCGATGGTCTTACACCGTTTAGAAGGGTGTAAGTAAAGCTCCGGCGCTTCGGGAGGGGCCAGCGGCCTATCAGCTAGTTGGTAGGGTAATGGCCTACCAAGGCGAAGACGGGTAGGGGGCGTGAGAGCGCGGCCCCCCACAATGGAACTGAGACACGGTCCATACTCCTTCGGGAGGCAGCAGTGAGGAATATTGCACAATGGGGGAAACCCTGATGCAGCGACGCCGCGTGGGTGAAGAAGGCCTTCGGGTCGTAAAACCCTTTTCCAGGGGACGAGGCAGGACGGTACCCTGGGAATAAGTCCCGGCTAACTACGTGCCAGCAGCCGCGGTAAAACGTAGGGGGCGAGCGTTATCCGGAATCACTGGGCGTAAAGCGCGTGCAGGCGGTCTGGTAGGTTGGACGTGAAAGCTCCTGGCTCAACTAGGAGAGGCCGTTCAAAACCGCCAGACTAGAGGGCGGAAGAGGGGAGTGGAATTCCCGGTGTAGCGGTGGAATGCGCAGATATCGGGAGGAACACCCGTGGCGAAGGCGGCTCCCTGGTCCGTACCTGACGCTCAGACGCGAAAGCGTGGGGAGCGAACGGGATTAGATACCCCGGTAGTCCACGCCGTAAACGATGGATGCTAGGTGTGGGAGGACTTGACCCCTTCCGTGCCGTAGCTAACGCGTTAAGCATCCCGCCTGGGGACTACGGCCG
>JANXAX010000024.1:0-10094 GCA_025062175.1 Anaerolineae bacterium
AGCAGTATGCACGATCACCTCAGGGGCAAATTCTCGGACCACAGCGGCTATATCGCCCCACATGTCCACACCGCCGGCGACAAATCGAATGCGATCGACCACCGGCTTGAGCCACCAAGCCAGCTCACCAGTGGGTTCACGCGTGTCGAAGTTGATCACCTGGTCGCCCCGTTCCGCCAGCTGGCGCATGACGTAACTGCCCAGCAGGCCAGAACCTCCTGTTACCAGAATGGTGCGCCCCATAGCGTGTTCCTTTCTAGGCTGAATCGATGGTGGCAATCGCATAAGGCAATAAAGCGAGCTCTAACGACCCGTTACGTGGCGTGATCAGCTCGCCCTTTTGCTCGCGAAACGCTTCGGGCGATTGCATCGCATGCTCTGCGTTGGTCTCGTCGAGCAAGCGGACATATACGCGTCCGCCAAGCCCTACAACATCGATTACCTGCTCCTGATTGGTCAGGTTGGCGAGCATCACGCGCTTTCTTTCCCCTTTTCGTACGGTCAGACCGTCCACGCGGAGAGTGGCGCTCGAAACGGAAGGAATGACTTGACCACCAGCGAATTCCGCGATGTCTGCAAAAACGTGATACATTGGAAAGACCGCGCCCGGCAACGAGCGAAAGACGGTCGGGAGAGGAGAACCTTCCTCACGTTCCATGACCCCCAGCCAACCAGTTGTCTCATAGAAAGTGACACTGTGTACACCGCTTTCCGCCAGATACTTTAAGCTCCCGAGAGTCCAACCGGCACCGAATAGGGACATTTGTCGCACGTCCACCTGGGAAGGGAGCTCACCCGGAAGTGGTTCTGGCTCTGGAGCGGTGGCGTTGGGATTAAGTCGCATACGCAACGTCACCGGACTGACAATAATGGGCAGGCCAGCACTGAACTGGCGCGCACTTTCAACCGTGGAGGCCTGAGCCGCCAGATTTTCAACCAGAGAGGCGTTGTCAAAGGCATGTACCTGGGGATTGATAGAATAGGTGATCCCATCCAGCAACGCAACAGGTGGGCGGCCACGATTGAGCTCGGCGAAAAAGTGGTTTGTGCCGGAGACGAAGCGCGCAGATGGTGTCCAGCTGGCTAAGTGTTGACGTGCCACGGTGATCCACTGGGCACTGGTGGACTTTTCGCGCTCATGGAAGATCAGCCAGCGGTCGATTCGTGGCCGCATGCTGCGTGTCGCCGCTCCCAACGCCCCCGCGAACGCCTTAAGCTCCTTCTCCGCTGCATCCGAGAGGATCAATGCCAACTCCAAGCCCACCCCCAGGGCATTGGCTTCACTGATGGCGCGCGCCAGCTCTGCCTCCCAGTTTCCTTGGGAGAACCACAGATCAGCGCGCAGATGGGAAAGTTGCAGCATTCTGAGGCGCTGTAGTTCGCGCGTCGTGAGCCGTCTTCCGTGACTGGCCATCCCCAGGCCGATAGCAGGCAAATCACCTCCTCCACAGTCTCCTACCTGGAAGGTGATTCTGTCCGTCTGGGGCTGGCTGGGGATACTGGCCGCCTCTCCCTCGAGCTCGAGCGTGACCGACTGGACGATGCGCGTGCCCGCCTTAACCTCCACCGGGAAAGGCAAGGCCAAGGGGGTACAGTATGTCTTATAGGAAGCGTCGGTCCAGTTGCGTTGATCTTCCATCTCGAAGATATCGCCTTCGAAACGCACTTTGGCCCATAGCCCTGGCACCACTTCGTGCTTGATGGCGCGCATATCCATGAAGGGCTGATGCGGCGAAATGTAGAATGGGAAGGTACCCTGCTCTTGCGAACCGTCCACCCTTTCCACGACGCATGGTTTGCCAGCGCACTCCTTGATAGGGTGTAAAACGCAGAAACCGATGCGGTTGCGCATAAAGGTGGAGCGAGCTATTCCGTCCATCGAGAAGGTGATAGTACCTTGGGCATCACCTTCGATGCTGCCTTTCCAGAAGAAATCGATTTCGCCTTCTTTGTTCTCGACATCGTACTGGATGCGGAACGAGTCGGGACGCGCCTCAATCTGTATATTGCTCAAGTGTGGCAGCACAGTGCCCCAGTTGCGATCGCGCACCGCAACATAGACGCGGCGTAGTATTTCCTGATCACCATACTGGACGTAGCGCAGATCGCCTGCTTCATAAACAACGGTGAGCGGACCTGCTCGCAGCAGGCGTTGCTCAGGCAAAGCCTCTTCCTTCCCGTAGTACAACACATTTTTCGGCAACATCCTCGCACCTCCGACTACGCGCCTTGGGCAAACTTGGCTGCTTCTTGGCTTAATTCGTTATAAGGGAACGCAGATAGGCAATACTCGCTCTCGCCCAGGTATCCTCAAGCGCAATGGTGTCCTCCAATCGTTCTTGAGGAGGCGTCCATAATTCTAAGATGACGTTGACGTCGCGTCCCATTCGATTCAGCTCTTGTAATAACCAGGGGATATCCAGCTGTCCCTGACCGGCAGGCCGGCCCTCGATGGTGAATCCCATATTGTGTTTTGCACGGATTACAGCAAAGTCCTTGATATGCAGATTCACGGTGAGAGGGCCAAGCACTTCGAGCACAGTCTCTGGCCCCTCCTGTGCTCCGAATGAGTTCACCGTGTCCAGACAAATTCCGACGTACTGGCTGCCGATACGGTTCACAATGTCGGCCAGCGTTCGTGCTTTGAAGCGGTCGTGATTTTCTATTGCCAGGCAGACCTCTGCTTCTTCGAACTTGGAGATCACCCCACGTAAAGTCGCCACAATTTCTTCAGCGTCCGGGTGATGGTCTGCTGTGTCAACCACCACACGTAGGATTGGAGAAGCAAAATACTGGGCCAGCTCCAGATAGCGGAGCAAATGATTAGGCGCGATACCGCGCGTGCCCACTTCAATCTGGATGCCGTGGTGTGCCGCGCGTGTCCGAAAGGCGTCTAACTCCTGCGAGGATACTCGATCCAGCGGGAGATTGTCCGCCACCTGGATGAGGCGTACGCCCAGCTCAAGCGCCTTGTCCAACAATCCTATCACTCCAAGGCGACGTTGAGGGAGGTGATGGGGGACACCGATAGCCCAGCTATAAGTAAACGAACTGATGCCTAGACGCATAGGGTGAGCTCACCCATCGGTGTTGAGGCGGTTATGTGGCTCCCTTGGTTCCCGCTCTACCTTGGGTGATGGCTTTGACTTCGGCCAGGACGTTTTCGGGCTCGAACACCTTCTTCCAGTCAGGCTGGAAAATGGTCTGCTTAGCACGTGCAACGGCCAGCTTGGCGCCGTCGGAAAGCTGTGCATCGATGAATCCAAACAGGATACCCACGTTTACCTTCATATGACCCAGCACGAAATCGCGGGCAACCTGGTAGGGCACCCCCCGTCGCACGGCCTCCTCGATCGCTTCGTTAATCACCACCTGGCAGGTGAGAACGACTGTCTCCGCCAGCGCCGGCTCCAGGATGGCCATCTGCTCGACAGTGACGCGGTAAGCGTTCATCACCGGGGCGAACGCCTTACGCGCGATGCGCTCACCGCGCAGGTAGTCACTTTCTGTGCCTTGCATCAAGGCACAGACGATGTTCTGCTTCGCTTTGCCGCCCCAGAAATCCAATCGTGCTTCTGGGTCGTCCTCGTCACATACGATGGGAGGGTGGCATGGATGCACGATGAAATAGCTGATATCCCGGCGCTCGGGCAGCTCGCCAGCGTAGGGAGCTGCTGGGTCGAGCAGGATCACCAGTGTGCCGCTCTTCAGTTGCGGCACCAACTCAGCCGCTACCTTGCCGATCAGGACATCGGGGATCGCCAGGATAATCACTCCGGCTGCGCGCACGGCTTCTTCTGCGGTGGAAGGCATTAAGCCGCGTTCGCGCAGACGAGCTAATCCTGCCTCGCCCGCTTCAACGTACAGCATGCGATACTCGGGCACATCCCTTAGCGCAGTGGCAATGCGCGAGCCAATCTTTCCAGCTGCTCCAAAGAGGGCAATCGTTTCCATAGAAATGTTTTGAACTGTTCCTTTCTGCATCCAATAGGTTTTCTAAGAATTCGTCGTCTCGACGACAACCTCTCTCCCGTTGTCCTCAGCTTCATCCGCACCACGCAACGGTGCACAGCCACCCGCTTGTCCGGCGTGAGTGGAATGTAACGCGATGGCCTTGCGCATGGTGTCTTCGGCTTCGACCAGGTGCTCCCGCATCGCGTGGCGTGCGCCTTCTGCGTCTCCGCGTTTGATCTGCTCATAGATGGCGCGATGGTACGTAAAAGCGCGCTCAGGTGTCCCTGGCACGTCAAAGCTGAACTGCCGCCAGGTGAGCAGAATGTCTGCCACCGAGTCCAGCAATAGAGACAACAGCTCGTTGTGCGTAGCGCGCGCCACAGCCGCATGGAAGGCGACGTCCAGCTCGGCGAAACGATAGCGATCATAAGAGAGTGTCCCAGCATCACGCAGAATGCGTTCCATCTCCGCCAAATCCTCGTTGGTGCGACGTTGTGCAGCAAAGCCGGCGTTCGCCACCTCTAGAACACGGCGAATCTCCAAGACTTTCTCACAGTCGAATTCCGGGCGCCCTGCGCGTAAGAACATCATCAACGACTGGGCAACCGCATCCGCGCTCGGACTGCGCACCACGGTGCCGCTGCCTGGTCGTACTTCCAGCAGTCCTTTGGCGACGAGAGAGCGCACTGCCTCGCGCACCACGGTGCGACTCACGCCGAATTGGTGTGCCAGTTCGCGCTCAGGAGGTAGACGGTCACCCGGTCGCAGCTTCCCCTGGATGATCAGTTGCTCGACCTGGCCGGTGACGCGGTGAACCAGGGTAGCAGAGCGCTGGATCGTCTTGAACAAATGGATCGGATTCGACACTTCTTGTTCTACCATAACATCCCCCTAGCCCTATCAAAACTGGTATTTGGTATGACGATGTGACCGCAAAATTCTAGCCTTCCTGAGCAACAAAGTCAAGTAGCGTCTCTCAACTGGGCCTTTCGGTCAGTTTGGGGATGGATTTTGGTTATGCCCACATCCTGAGCGCTCACCCCTCACCGTTGCTGAGGATTTGCACCACCTGAAGGAGCGATTGTGCGTCTCCCACATTGCCGGGAAAAACAACATATACCAGACCCGGGAAACGACTTTCCGGACCAAGCTGCCATACTGGCACGCCGGGCAAAATCTGTCCCATTACTATCGCGCGCTTAACACCCAGGCCGTACATGGCCACGTCACTCGAAGTAATGCCACCCTTTGCCACCAAGTAGCGTGGTCGGGTGGCGATGCCACGCACAATGGACACCAATCCCTCTGACACGCGCTTTCCAATATTGAGACTGTGCTCAGCATTCTCACCCGTGACCAGGTGACGGCTGGTGTACACCATGACATTGCAACCGGAAGCGAGCCATCGCTCGGCCTGTTGTGCCAGACGCTCAGTCTCCTGCTGCCAATGCGCATCTAGCAGCGCCTCAACCGCCACCTCGAGGCTGCAAATATCGGGTTGCGTCATAAGAGTCTGAATCTGGGCGGTGGTGCGCGGTACGTGGGAACCGACCACGACCAGTCCGCCCCTTCCATGGGACAGATCGAAATCCGCCCGGTTGAGCAGGGGACGCGGTTCCAGTCCGGCACGCACTTGAACAAATGAGGCTGCGGTGCGATATAAGAATCGCTTCCCCAGCGCTTCCGCGCGCAGCAGGCCCAGGACAAAGACTTGTAGGTCGCGCGCGCTGGCAGCGTTGACAATGCAGATCTTGCCATCCCGAAGCGCTTTCAGTCGTTCGGCGACCCTCTCAGGTCCTCCGAGGCGCACATCTTCGATACTGATAGACGCCACTTCACTCGCGCGCAGGTTGCCTCTCGTCTTCTCTGCCACCCATTCTCGCAAGTTGGAGGCATGGTAGCCAAAGACCACGTCACGGGCGAACTCGGTTTCGCCTGCGGGCACGAGCTGTTCCCCTTCGGCAACGTAATGGACATCATGAACAGTATAGCGCCCTCCCTCGAGAAAGAAGGGGATAAGTAACCAGGCGTCGAATTCTTGCTGCAACGCTTGCGCTAGGGCAGCAACCTCGTCCGGGAAATGCCCGCGCAAGGTGGAATCGCTCCGACTGATCACCACAAACTCACGTCCTGCGCGACGCTTAGCTTCCAATAGATTATGTCCAATGATGGTGTTCAGCGCTGCCGCTTCCGTACGTGGAAGGCTGCGTGAGTTAGTGAGAATATAGAAGGCGGGTAATTCGCTTTCCAGCTCCGCACGGAGTGCCTCTACGGACCACTCAGTCAGCACCGGGATGTTGGACACTGTCTGGGTGCCGGTAGGGTCATCGTCCAGCACCACCACTTTACGCTGACTCGCGCATACCAGCTCTCTGATTTCTGGCAATAGGTCAACTGGCCACTCTGGAGGCAGACTTGCAAGCAGATCCTGTCGGCTTACCCAAGTTCGATCCATTGCTTCCGTCCCTGCCGATCTGGGTGAGATGCTAGAGGCCCTGGGTGACCACCTTGATTTCGCACAGTGTAAGTTCCGGTTCTAGGTATAAAGTGGCAAGCCATCCGTCCCAACATCAAAAACCTCAATGGTGCCGAATTCATCCTCGGTAACGTAGAGTTTGTGACTGCCCGGAGGGCCAAACACACAATTAGTAGGCATATTGCCCGCTGTTTTGATACGCTGCGTGACCTGACCGTCTGGCCCGAGAACCGTGACGTCTCCCTGGCCGAAAACGGTCACATACAAGCATCCATTCGCGCCAAATTTCTGGCCATCCGGAAATTTCATCGCGGCCGGGCTGTCTGGATCTGCCACGTTGCCAAAATACTGACGTCCGCTGGCGATGTGACCCTCCTTCCACTCGTAGCGCCAGACGATGGCTGGGATCATCTCATTCACATACAAATTCCCATCCGGCCCAAAGGCAATTCCATTGGGGAACTTCATTCCCGAGTCGATCTTGACTACCTTGCGTGTCTTGGGATTGATGCGATAAACCCGTCCGTCCATTGGGCAAGTGGCCCAGTCGGGTCGCACTTTGCCGCCCGGCGCAAAGTCTTTGGCCAGAATGCCCGAATCAGTCATGTAAATTTCACCGTCCGGGCCGATAGCGAGGTCGTTGGGGAAGAGGAACGGTTCGCCATTGTATTCAGTCACGAACACCTCAACATGACCATCCATCGTGACACGCAGTAACGCGGGCAGGTCTCCCGACTCGGCCACCCAGATGTTGCCGTATCGATCCAAAGCCAATCCGTTGGGACGCCCAGTCTTGGCAATGATCCGTTTTTCTTTCCCATCGGGGCTAACGTGAGTCACACAGCCACGGTCGGCGCCCATCTCGACGACTAAAAAACTACCGTCTGGCAAGAGCACTGGTCCTTCGGGTACGCTGAGTCCCGTACAGAAGATCATCGCTCAAGACCTCCACGGCAAAGTTTTCTCCTGTTGACGTATACTGGGTATGCCCGAATGAACAGACAGTCTCAGCGGCTGGGAATAGCATCACACTTTCCTCACCAGCTTCCCTCGATGGCCACTGCGCGCACCGGCGAACCGTCGCCATCCTGCAGCTTCAGCGGCAGCGCAATAAACGTCACCTGGTCAGTTGAGAGCGCATCCAAGTTGGCCAGCCCCTCCACGATGACAATCTCCGCGCGCAACAAGGTTTGATGTACTGTAATTAGCTCTTCCCGATCCTCCATCGAAGCGACAGCAGGTGTCTCAACCCCCAGCAGGAAGATGCCCCGTTGGGCGAACCATTGGGCTAGCGACACACTCACACGTGGGAAGTGCGTGCGATAGTCCGGCATATCCGCATGGGCGCTCCAACCGGTTTTCAACAACAAACGCGCACCATAGGTCACCCGCTCTGCGCAATGGGCGAGGTGTTCTACGGTGATCATCTCACGCGGCTGAAGGAAGCTCAGGTCGATCACCCATGCCGGGCCGATGCACTTCTCCAGTGCCACACGCTCCAGACTCAGACCATCTTCGAGGAAATGGCTGGGTGCGTCCAGATGCGTGCCAGCATGGGAGTAAAGATGCAGCACGCGTGTGTGCCAACCCTTAGAGGCAAAGGTCGATCGATCTTCATACTCCACACCTTGCATCCCAGGGCGCAAGGTTAGACTCAGATCGACGATGCGAGGCATAGCGTCCACCCTTTCTACTTGACTGCGCCCAAGGTTAAACCGCGCACCAGATAACGCTGTACAAAAAAGCTCAGGATGAACAGCGGCACCATGGATACAATGGAAGTCGCACCAATCTCACCCCATTGCACCATCATTTTGCCGAAGAAATTCACGATGTAAACGGACAATGTAATCGCTTGGGACTTGGTAATCGCAACGGCAAAGAAGAACTCTGCCCAAGAAAAAATGAAACAGAAGACCCCGGTGGCAACCAATCCTGGTGAGACCAGAGGCAGCGCGATGCGCCAGAAGGCGCCCAAAGGTGTGCACCCATCTACCAGGGCCGACTCCTCAATTTCGCGCGGTATTTCCATAAAGAAGCCACGCATCATCCACACGGCATAAGGCAGATTAAAGGTCAGATAAATGAGGATCAGCGCTTGATGCGTATCCATCCATCTGAGCGTCTTGAAGAACAGTAAGAACGGAAAGATCACAGCCACTGGAGGCATAAAGCGTTGGGAGAGGATAAAGAACGGGAGGTTGTCTCCCCCTACCCGATAGCGTGCTAGGGCATAGGCAGCCAATGAGCCTATCAGCAACGCCAAAAGTGTGGTCGAGGTGGAGATGATCAGGGTGTTGCTCAGCGCTCTGAGCCCGCCCGTTTTGATCACGTGCTCAAAATAGATCAGATTGGGCGTCTGAGGTATCCAGACCGGTGGACTCTTCAAGAACTCACTGGGCGTCTTGAAGGCGGTCAAGATGATCCAAACAATGGGAAACAGGAAAAACGCCAGAGCAACCACCGCGATCACATAACGGATCGAGCGCGCCAACAGCTTGCGCGTGCGTAATCCCATAGTTCTCCTCTCATCACGGCAATACTAAATCCATCCGCGCGAATTGCTTCCGATGTTCTGACCTGTAGCGATCAACCGGGATCGCGAGAATGAGTACACGACGCGTCAACGTTCCACGGCGGCCTTGAAGGCTTTGAGCAGGTAGGTCAGGAACACGGCCAAGAACACCAGCAACACGAACGAAGCCGCGGCACCGTAACCCAGCCGGAAGAACTGGTAGCCCATCTGATAAATGTAGAAGGACAGCGTTTCAGTCGAATTACCTGGCCCGCCGCCCGTCAATGTGAAAATGATATCAAAGAATTTCAAAGCGTCCAGACCGCGGATGAGCAATGCCACCACGATGATGGGTCGCATCAGTGGCAGTGTCATATACCACAGCTTCGTCCATCCGGAAGCCCCATCAATGTCCGCCGCTTCGAATATCTCCGGATCCAACACGGCGAGGCCGGACAGAAAAACCAGGAACATGAAAGGTGTCCATTGCCAGATCTCGGTCACCAAAATCGCCAGAAGTGCCGTCTCGGTTTTGGCCAACCAGGTATATGTAAAGGGCTGCCCAATGATCCAGCCGATGATCTGGTTGATCGGTCCGTACTGGGCATCCCACAACAGGCGCCACGTGTAGCCGACCACGACCGGCATCACCATCACCGGCAGGAGCAGCGCAGCGACAATGAAGCGCTTGCCTTTCATCGGGCCTGACAACGTCTGGGCCAGGCCAAAGCCCAAAAGAAACTCGATGCTCACCCCAACGACCACTACCAACAACGTAATGAGCAGGGAACGCCAGAATCGGGCTGTGCTGAACAACTCGATATAGTTGCCCAGTCCGATGAAAGGTCGTTCCTGTAACCCGATCTCCCATTTGGTCAAGCTGAGACCCAGGGAATAGATGGTGGGGAACACCGTCACCAGCAGGATGACCATCATGCATGGTGCGACGAACATCCACGGGATGAGATCGCGTCGTTTACGACGGGGCGTTTCGGATTTCAGGGTTAGGGCCTCTGTCGTGGCCACCATGGTACTCTGATCTCCTTTGAGCAGGTCATAGGTATCGGGCCGGGGGGCCCCCGGGGTAACCCGGGCGGGGGGGGCCCGGGGGTGGCACAAAAACACCAAATAAAAAGGGGGTTTAAAACA
>JANXAX010000024.1:10104-15633 GCA_025062175.1 Anaerolineae bacterium
GGCGCCCCATTTGGAAGCCTGTCATGGGGCGCCCGGGATGTCTCACATCCTCTCCTTATTCAGTGGGGATTTCCACCTTGGGACCGAGGCGGTTCCAGGGATTCTGCAACCATTGTTCGTACGCTTTCTTCTGATTCTCGACACCCAGCCGCTCGGTGATCGCATCCCACTTGGCCGCCGCCTCATCCAGAGCTTCTTTGGGATCCTTGCCGGCATAGGCGGCTGTGAGCGCGTTGTCGATTGCTTCCATGTACTCGCGCGCGCCCGGAATGCCCAGCTCATATTGCCCGGCCATAGCGGCTTTCTTGAGCGTGTCCAGATATTCACCCGCCTCAGGCCATGCGGAGCGATACAGCGGCGAGTTGAAGTGAGACAGGCGATAGGGGTCGCGCAGGGCGAAGGGCAACATGACACGCTGCAAGCTGATGTCCGGACTGGTCATCCACTGAATGAAGAGGTAAGCCGCCTCCTTGTTGTTGCTGCTCGCGGAAACGCACATGTTGAAACCACCTGCCAGCGTGGGGCGGCCACCCGGCTGCGGCATGTAACCCACCTTGCCGACCACTTTGCTGGCCGGCACCCAAGCCAGCTGCTTCGCCGTGTCGCCGTAGCCAGCCGACCAGCGACCGATCGGCGGCCAGGTGACGATCATAGCCACTTTGCCGTCCATCCAGGCACTCAGGACTTCCATAAAGCCCCACTTCTCGACGCCGGGCGGCATCACCTTGTTCTGCTTGACCATATCGGTGAGCAGCTGGACGCCGATCTCACTATTAATGGTAGCCTTCATATTCTCATCGAAGAACTGGCCACCCCGGCCGCTGAAGGGGCCGACAAACCAGGAATAAGCCTGACCTTCCAGCCGCTGAATCGCCAACCCATACAGTTCGGGAGCGTATTTATTGGTGAAGAACTCAGCGGCGTCGTACATCTGCTGCTCGGTCTCGGGTGGCACCAGCTCATAGCCATATTTTGCCTTGAACTCGGCCTTGTTGGTCTCATCCTCAAACAAATCCTTACGATAGTAGAGGATGAACACATCGCCGTCATCGTAGAGGCCATAGGTGACACCGTTGATCTTCATGACCCCTTCGGAACGATAGACCGGCAGGAAGTCTTCCATATCGGCTGGGTTCATATATTTCTCGATGTAGGGATCCAACGGCTCCAAAGCACCGGCATTGACGTAGTCTTGCATCCACATAGGGGACAGGTCAATCGCGTCATAGGCGCCACCACCGGTCAGATGGTCCTGCAGAGGCTTGGTGTACATGTCCAAGTAGGCCAGCTCGATCACGTTGACCTTGATCCCGGTGAGCTCCTCCCAGATCGGCGCCATCGTTAGCGGATCTTGGGCCTGCAACCCGGCTTCGCGCACATAATTAATGGTAGTCCCAGCAAATTTCTTGGCAGCCTCCACAGCGCACTGGGATGAGCTCCCTTGACATGGCCCTTGCGCATACACGACTGGAACTGCCAGCACGAGCAGCATCGCAACTGCCAGCAAAACACTGAAAATCTTGAACATTCTGGTACGCATAGTGGCCCTCCTCTGGCATCGAGTATCAAAAGGTTTGAGCAGACAACATCGTTCTCTCACTGTTGGGTTTTCCCACCAGGCCGTTTCTCACCTCCTGCAAAAGATCACCTTTGAACGATTTTCATCCTTGACCCCTGAGAAAATCCGCGGCTCTGAGTTGGCCAAACTCAGAGACTCTGCTGACCGTTTCGTCGTGTTCCGGATTCTTCAGCGCCTCTGGTCACGAGCGTGGCGCGACAGTGTTTGCCTCACCCCCTTTCACACCTGGATGTAACGGCGCAAGAACTCAATCGTTTTCTGGGCAGCGGTGTCCGGATCGGGCAGTGGCAGCATCTCGGCAGAGACATAGCCCTGGTAATTCATGTCCCGCAAGGTGGCGAAGATGCTGTCATAGTCCATGTGACCGCTGCCTGGATAGCGTCGGTTCGTGTCGGCGATGTGAAGATGCCACAACAGCTCCCCGGCCTGACGCAGCCCTTCTTCGATCGAAGCGTCCTCAATATTCATATGGAATAAGTCGAGCATCAGGCCGACGTTGTCGCAGCCCATCGCCTCGATAAAGCGGCGGCCTTCGAACGCATTAGGAATAAAGTCGCTCTCGTAACGGTTGAGCGGCTCCAACGTGATTTTAACACCTCGCTCTGCGGCGTATAGTGCCACTTTGCGCAGCCGTTCCACCGCAATGCTATAGGGATCTGCCACCTCGCCCAGCAGCTTGAGTTGGCCGCGTAATCGTCCAATGTTGACCATAGCGCCTAGATAGGCGGCCAGGTCAATCACCGAACGCGTGCGTTCCTCCGCTCTGCGGTACAGTGCCTCGTCTGCGGTCACCAGACACAGGCCATCTGCACCGAAGAGCTCGCCTGTGACAACTTGCGGAACTTCCAGCCCGGCGTTCTGAATGGTGGCTTTTACCCAAGCCCAGTCCAGCCCCGAGGGATCACGCACCATAAACTCGATGCCGCGATATCCCATGCGGGCCGCTTTGGCCACTTTTTCCTCGAACGTGCCACTGAGCAGGGCCAATGGTCCGTAGATCACATCGGGTCCGTTCACCACCACGCCGGGCTTCACTGCACGTTCCCCTGTGCGTCGGGAATGGAGGTATGTTGGTATACCATATGACCAATTGCACTATACATCAAATCTTCGCCGGTGTCAATCCCCAAAAGGCCCGTTTCAAGAAGTTTTTCGCTCACTTCTTTGCGGCGACCGCAGCACGCGCTGCTTGCACGACATCCATCACCGCCATGCCATAGCGGTCCAACAAGGCAGCATAGGGCCCTGTCTCTGCGAAACGATCTGGAATGCCCACCCGTTTGACCGGAACCGGGTAGGCATCGCTCACGACCTCGGCTACAGCAGCGCCCAGGCCGCCGATGATGTTGTGTTCCTCGGCAGTGACCAAAGCTCCTGTCTTACGCGCAGCGCGCACCACTGCGTCGGCGTCCAGTGGTTTGATCGTGTGGATTTCCAGAACCTGGGCGTCAATTCCCTCGTTGGCCAGGATCTCAGCCGCTTCTAGACAACGGCTGAGCATCAAACCTGTGCCGATCAGGGTGACATCTCTTCCCTGCCGCACGTCCACCGCTTTACCGATCTGGGGCTCGTAAGTGTGATCAAACAACACAGGGACTTCGTTGCGGTTCATGCGAAAGTATACCGGCCCCCGCCAGTCGGCCACCTGAGGCAATAGCTTGGCAACCGCCACCGTGTCGCTTGGCACAACCACGGTCATATTGGGCAGGCTGCGCATAATCGCGATGTCGGTGATGGCGTGATGCGTGGGGCCGTCGAACGAGTCAGAAACGCCCCCATAGGCGGCCATCAGTTTGACGTTTGCTTCGCCATAGCAACAGTGCGTGCGCACCATTTCCAGCGCACGCGTGGCCAGCAAGAATGCAAACGAGTTGGCAAATGGGATCTTGCCACTGTAGGCGAGGCCTACCGCGACATCTACTAGACACTGCTCGGCGATGCCCACGTTGAAGAAACGATCTGGGAAGGCTTCCTGGAACATATAGCTGAAATCAGAGTTGGAAACATCGGCACTGAGCACCACCACATCGGGATTGTCACGTCCCAGCTGGACCAATGCCTCGCCATATGCTTTACGCATGAGCACTAGTTCTGCCATGCCTTCAATCCCTCCTCCAGCTCGGCCAACGCTCGTTCGTACTGCTCATGATTAGGGGGCATACCATGCCAGCGATTGTCGTACTCCATAAAACTGACCCCCTTGCCCTTGGTAGTGTGGGCAATGATAATGGTGGGACGTGCATGCACCTCGTCGGCGCGATCGAGCGCGTTGAGGATCTCGCCCATATTGTGGCCATCAATCTCCTGGACGTGCCAGCCGAACGCTTCCCATTTGGCGGCGACCGGTTCGATGGGCATCACATCGGCAACGGCGCCAGTTTGTTGGACGCCGTTGTAATCGAGGATAGCGGTCAGGTTTCCCAAGCGGTATTTGGCAGCGGCCATAGCGCCTTCCCACACCACGCCGGCGTTGATCTCGCCATCGCCCAGCACCACGTAGACGCGGGCACGCGAGGCACGTGCGGAGGGTGCTGTGAGCGCAGAGGGCTTTGGTTGATCCATCCGCAATGCCAGCGCCATCCCGACACCGATGGCGACGCCCTGGCCCAGCGGGCCGGCACACATCTCCACGCCCGGAAGTTTGACGCGGTCGGGATGGCCCTGCAATCGACTGTCCAGCTGGCGGAAGGTCATCAGCTCTTCGACCGGGAGGAAACCGCGATAGGCCATGACGGTGTAGAGCATGGCACACGCATGCCCCTTCGAGAAGAGCAGACGATCACGCTCTGGCCAATCAGGCCGCGCCGGATCCAGGCGCAGGTGATGGAAGAACAACGCCGTCAAAATCTCAGCTACTGAAAAGGCGCCACCCAGATGTCCGGATTGGGCATTGTAGACCATTTTGAGCACCTGGATGCGAAAGGACTGCGCCTTCGCAGAAAGGTCACGAATGAGCGATTCAGAATGATAGTGCATACGCAATCCCTCGTCAGGACAGCATCATGGTTTCAACAAAACTTTCATCACGCTGGCACTCTTCACCAGCTCAAAACCCTTCTCGTACTCCTCCAGCGGAAGAATGTGTGAAATGAGCGGTCTCAACTGCACTTTGTCCGCTTCGATCAGCTGATTCATTCTGCGCCAGGTTTCCCAAGTGCGTCCCATCACGCTGAGCAGCTTGATCTCGCGCCGTGTCATTTTGAAGAACGGATTGAAAGTCACCGGTTGGCTGAAGGTGCCGATGGTGACCACAGTGCCGCACAACCGCACCATATCAAAGGCCTGGTCGAATGCCGTCTGAGTGGCGCCCATTTCGATGACCAGATCGGCCCCGTAGCCATGGGTGAGATCCAACACTGCCTCTACGGGGTTCTCGCGGCTCGCATCCACGACAATGGCCCCTTTTGCATAACGGCGTGCCATCTCCAGCCGTGGTTCGGTCAGCTCAGTGATCACAGTATTGACGCCCCAAGCGACCAAAGTCTGAGCGGCCAGAATGCCGATCGGACCCGCACCGATAATGACAGCCCAATCGCCCGGGTCGCGTCGCTCCACCTCCACCGCGTGTACCGCAATGCCAAAGTTCTCGAGCAAAGCACCTTCCTCCAGGCTGAGCTGGCTGGGCAGAGGGCAAATGACTCTCTCCGGCAACACGGCATATTCGGCGAACGCGCCACGCCGCTTGCCATAGATCTCCCGGTTTTCGCACATGTTGGTGAAACCGCTGCGACAGGTCCGGCAATATCCACAGTAAATGAGCGGGTCGTTCACGATGCGGTCACCGGGCTTGAAACGTGTGACTGCGCTTCCCACGTCGACCACAATCCCCGACGCCTCATGTCCCAACACAGCGGGCAGTTGAAACGTCTTGTCGTTGGCAGCCCATTCGTCCCATTCGTATGCCTTCGTCTCGCCAACACATATGGCACAGTATTCGACCCTAAAGAGGA
>JANXAX010000250.1 GCA_025062175.1 Anaerolineae bacterium
CCAGGTGGCTTTGCGGATTATATGGCGATACCCCCCGAAGCGGCACGCAACGGGCTCATCCAACCGGTGCCGCCCGGGCTGGATCCCGCCCTGGCGGCCATCTCGGAGCCGATTTCCTCCTGCATCCATGCCCAAGAGAAAGGTTGGGTCGGGCTGGGTGATACGGTAGCGATCATCGGCGCCGGTCCGGTGGGTTGCACCCACGTGATGTTGGCACGCGCGCGCGGCGCCGACAAGGTGTTCATCGCCGACGTGTCGGAGGACCGTCTCAAGATGGCCGAGATGTTCGAACCGGATGCCACCATCAACGCGGCTCAGTCCGACGTCGTGGCTGAGGTGCGTCGGCTCACCAACGGCAAGGGGGCCGACGTGGTGATCACCGCTAATTCGGTGCCGACCACGCAGGTGCAGGCGGTCGAGATGGCGCGTAAGGGGGGACGTATCCTCCTCTTCGGCGGCCTGCCCAAGAATGACAGCAAACCCCCGATCGACATGAACATCGTGCATTACAACGGTCTGTATCTGATCGGCACGACCACGATGGGACCACGCCATCAGTATCAGGCGCTCAAATTGCTGGCATCGGGCAAATATCCGTTCGACAAGCTCATTACGCATCGCTTCCCGTTGGAGCAATTCAAGGAGGGGGCGATGCTGGCTCTGGAAGGGAAGGTGCTTAAAGCGGTGTTCTACCCGAAGGCGGAGTACATTCCGGCAAGCACCTGACATCCATCGGGGCGTTCGGTGCTCCGAAGGTGTGACCACTCGAGGACGAGAAAGGGACAGCTGCATGTCCGAGAACTCGCAATCGAATCATCCGCTACCGTTTCTGAAGAACGGCATTGCCCAGGTGGGCCTGGTGGTTGCAGACCTGGAAAAAGCCGTCGAGATGTATTGGAAGCTGTTCGGCATCGGCCCATGGCACTTCTACACCTACGGCAAGCCGTTGGTGAAACGGATGTCCTACCGCGGTCGCCCTGTCGAGCACAAGATGCGCGTTGCGCTAGCTTGGCTGGGCCCCCTACGCATCGAGCTGATCCAGATCCTCGAAGGTGACACTGTCTATGACGAATTTGTCAAAGCGCACGGCTATGGCGTACATCACTTCGGCGTGCTGGTGGACGACATGGAAGCAGCACTTCGTGCCGCCGCCGCAGCCGGGTTGGAGATGACAATGGACGGCAGCGGCTTTGGGCTGGACGGCGACGGCCATTATGCCTACCTCGACACCGAAGCACTGATCGGCACCACACTGGAGCTCATCTCGCGGCCGCAGCGCCGTATGCCACCGGAGAAGATCTACCCACCTGAGGGAGGAACTTAGCTGCTTGTTTGGAGGAGAATTTATATCACCTAAAATGGTCGTATGGTATGCGGTATAAGCATCGGTCGATAATACAACTAGGGAAAGGAGATCTCTATGCAACTCAAGAACGCCCTGGCAGTGATCGTAGGCAACCGCAACTTCTTTGCCGACAGTCTGGTCGAACAAGGACGCAAGGAAATCCTCGCCGTGCTCGGTGAGCTGGGCATCGAAGTGGTCATCCCGGACGAGAAGACCACCAAATTGGGCGCTGTCGAAACTTGGGAGGATGCGCAGAAGTGTGCCGAGCTGTTCAAAGCCAACCGTGACAAAATCGGGGGCATTCTGGTGACGTTGCCCAATTTCGGTGATGAGAAAGGCATCGCTGACACTATCCGCCTGTCGGGCCTGGACGTGCCGATCCTGGTGCACGCTTTTCCGGACAAGACCACTGCCCTGACCGCTGCTGACCGGCGCGACGCCTATTGCGGCAAGCTCTCCGTGTGCAACAACCTGTATCAGTACGGCTATGCCTTCAGCGTCACGCGCCGCCACACACTCGACCCGCACTCGGACGAGTTCAAGGCCGAGGTGACGCGCTTCTATAAGTTGTGCCGTGTGGTCAATGGCATGCGGACGTTGCGTCTGGGCGCCATCGGCGCACGGCCGGATGCCTTCAAGACAGTGCGCTTCAGCGAGAAGATCCTGGAAGCGGCGGGCATCAGCGTCTCTACGGTAGACCTCTCCGAGATCATCGCCGGGGCGCAGAAGCTGGCCGACGACGACCCGCGTGTGCGCGCCAAGCTAGACGAGATCAAGGCCTATACCAACACCGGCGGCGCACCTGAAGCGTCGCTGGTCAAGATGGCCAAACTTGGAGTTGTTATCACCGACTGGATGCAAGCCAACTCGATCGATGCCACCGCTTTCCAGTGCTGGACCTCCATCCAGCAGAACTACGGGGTCAACGCGTGCACGCTGATGAGCATGATGAGCGACCAATTGATGCCCAGTGCCTGCGAGGTGGACATCTGCGGCGTCGCCGGCATGGTGGCGCTGCAGCTGGCTTCAGGCACGCCCAGCGCTCTCGTAGACTGGAACAACAACTACGACGATGTGCCCGACAAGCTGCTCCTCTTCCACTGTGGCAACTGGCCGCGCAGCCTGGTCAAGGACATCAAGATGATCTCGGCGGAAATCCTGGGCACGACCTTGGGGCCGGAGCATACGTGGGGTGCGTTGGAAGGCCGACCTGCACCCGGTCCGGTCACCTTCGCCCGCCTGGACACCGACGACCGGCTGGGTCTGATCCGTGCCGTAGTGGCCGAGGGCATGTTCACCGATGACCCACTCTCCGAGATGTCGGGCATGCGCGCTGTGGTGCAAGTGCCGAATCTGGACGGCCTGATGCGCTATCTGTGTCTCAACGGCCACGCGCATCACTGCGCCATCAACGCTTCCCATGTGGGCAGCATCCTGGCTGAGGCGTTCGACACTTACCTTGGCTGGGATGTCTACTACCATCAGGGATGAGGACATCCCTGGCAAGCCAGTCTCGATGGGTTTATCGCGGGGCCTGTCGGGGAAGTCCATTATGAGTCGGAAAGGAGGTGATCGGGCAAAAAGCAAACCCAATAGCGCGCCCGTTGGGGCATAAACCGTTTCGTCTCTCGGTGTCTCGTCTTTCTTTGAGTAAAAGGAGGGAAGATCACATATGGAGACCAAGAATCTGAGCCGGCGAGATTTCCTGCGCATTTCGGCGATGACGGCTGCCGGACTGGCGGTGGCGCCCTACGTAATGGGTACTCCGGCTCCAGCCCAGGCGGCACCGGCGGCATCCGCGCCCAAGGCGGAGCAGGTGGTGCTGGACGTGATGTCGCTGGCTGAGTACGAGAAGGCCTACCAGGAAGTGTGGTCGGTCTTCGAGGAGCAGAACCCGGACATCAAGATCAACGTCTTCTCCATCAACGAGGACACGGCTGCTGCCTACGAGGCCAAGGTCGCGGGTGGCTACCTGGCCGCCATCGAGCTCACCCAGGAGATGCAGATCTTCTTCAAGCGTGACAACTATCTGATGGCGGTCGACTTGAGCACCGTCGACTTCGAGTGGTGGGATCGCTGGACCTTCGACGTCAAGAACGCCTGGCCGAAGTTGTTTGGCCTGCCTGGTCCGCGTTCGCTGGACTGCTTCCAGGGCTATGTGATCACCTGGCAGTACAACAGCGAGTTGATGGAGAAGGCCGGCCTGAACCCGCATCGCGATGTGAAGACCTGGGCCGACCTGGAGAAGTGGCTGGATGAAGGCACCGCCTGGGCTAAGAAGTCGGGTGAGGTGGAATGGTTCTGGAACCAAGCCTGGCACAACTGGGTCTTCGGCGTGTGCTATCCTGAGCACCTGATCCTGGCCTTTGCCGACGGGACGCGCCAGCGCGCTGCCGACTGCTGGGTGGGCAAGGCGAAGTTCAACGCGCCCGACTCGCCCTATCGCCACTTCTTCGAGTTCTATCTCAAGGCCAAAGAGCGCGGCTGGATCGCCGAGAACATGCCCAGCCGGCTGTGGGAGGGCGATATGGAGGCGAGCTACATCGCTGGCAAGTCGGTGATGATGCTGCACGGTCCGTGGGTGTGGGACAAGGCGATGGCGGCCGGTTCGCCCTTCGCCACAGCTGGGCATCAGGAAGGGCTGCCCGCCACACCGCCGGCCGACGGTCAGGAAATCTGGCTGCAGGGTGCATTGCCACCCAACATCGACAACCAGTGGTTTATGCGCGAGGGTGTGCAGAAGCTGCCCACCTGGCCGCAGATCGTCAAGGCGTGGAACTGGTTCTGGAGCCCCGAGGCGGTGCCGATGAAGGCGCAGGTGGAAGGCCGCGTCCCGCTCTACAAGCTGGATGAACCCTTCGAGCTCAAGGGGTGGCAGTTCTCCAAGGTGCTCAAATTCATCGGCGACAAAGAGGGTCCGTGGCCCAACACCAAGTTCGAGCAGAACTGGACGGGTATGGTGCTCTCCAGCCCCTACCGCAAGAAGGGCTCCAAGGGAGTCTTCGACTGGGAGTCCAACGGCAACAACATCTACTTCACCGACCTGTTCGCCGGCAAGATCACCGTGCAGGACTGCCTGGACATCTTGCAGAAGA
>JANXAX010000251.1 GCA_025062175.1 Anaerolineae bacterium
TGGCTGTACCACACCAGAAAAGGGTTCAAAGCGACCAGTGCCCCAGATAGCAATGCCACCTGGCGGCTCAGTGCGCTCTGCACCAGGCGGTACGTCACCGCGATCAGCAACACGCCCAGCAGTACGGAAGGAAGACGAAAGGCCATCTCGCTGTCCCCAAAGACGAGACGCCAGCCGTGCAGCAGAAGATAGTACAGCGGCGGCAGACGGTCTTCCACCAAGTTCATGCTGACTTGAAGGATGCGGCTCACGCTGGAACGCGCCCAGTGGACGCTCATCGCCTCGTCGAACCAGAGGCTATGATACGTGAGGTTCTGGACGCGCACCACCCACGCGAGACCGACGAGCACAACCGGCAGCCAGGTAGGGGCTTGAGTGTCTCTTCTGCTCACCTCACTACGTCCCCCTTCAAGCGAAGCGGCACCAGCACCCGTTCTCCTGCCTGTAGCTCTCCAGATGGCTCCAGCACAACCGGCCCCAGGCGAGGCAATCCAGGTCGCGACGGAACGTATAGCCCTAGCTCCAGCCAATAGTTCCCATCGGGCATCCCAGTGGGCAACTTGAAGAGCACTTGATCTGGGAATATGCGTCCCACAGGCCACTGGCTGGTGGGCCGTGCCGGGAGGTGATCCGCATTGGCCAATATGCTTCCGACCTCATCTTGCAGGTGCACAAATACCGCGTAATCCTCCTGGACCGGAGCCACAGCTTGCCAGGCAATTACCAGTGTCAAACATTGCTGCACCGGCGCGTGCGTCACTGGGACACCGCCCGTCGAAGGACATGATGATAGTATAGGGCGCAACCCCACTAGGCGCATTTGCCCGCCCAGCAATGCATGCACTGGATGGGTGATGATACGCTCTAAGTCCAAGTTCACATGCATCGGTGGGAGATGATAGTGGTGCAGCTCCATATGCCAGAACTGGCCGTAATCGTCCCGCACCCCAATGATGCTCAGTAACAACGGCAGTACATCAAATGGGTCGGTGACATCGTTCTGCCAGCGCACCAGCCATACCCCGCTCTTGTGAGATAGGATGCGGGTCAATTCTGCTCCCACCGAGAGATCCAGCACAGCGCGGACATCCAGGGTTTCGATGGCGGGTATTGGATGCCATCCTTCCCATCCGTAGTAATAAGCCCAGGCAGGCGCCATATGACCCGAGCTGAGCAAGACCGTCTCGTCCGGGGTGATGCGCTCGCGCACCACCTGGGCAGTGATGCGGAAGTCGGCCTTGTTGAACTGGTTATCGCGATAGGGCAAATACCAGTTATGCAAAGAGTATACCGAGGTAGCGAGGATAAACCCCAATCCCAAGACCCCCCATGCGTGTCGTAGCATCCCTCGTCGCACGTCCCGCGACGACTTCCAGTTGAGCAACGCTGCCAGCCCGCCTGCGAAGAGCAAAACCAGGGCCGGCCAGGCGAGGATCGCGTAGCGCGGGTTGAACTTGGGCACATGCCAGGCGAGCAGCAGGATGAGCACCACTGGCACTACGAGCCAGCTCAGCACGCAGGCCACCGCCACACGACGGTAGAATCCGCCCACGCCACGAGCAGTCCATATCCAGATAGCTAGGGAAACAACAAGGATCCCACCGAACCCAAAGGCCAATGGCACTCCGACTGTTTCCTTCACCGTCTCGCCAAGCGTGAAAGTGAGAAACAATCGGCGTGCCATCTCTGCAACATTGAGCGTTCCCGGCCAGTAGCTGGTGTCCTGGACATAACGCCCCAGCAAAAAGGGCCACCACGGAGCGTAGAGGAGGGTGATCACGAGTAGAGATATAAGGACAGGCCGGAGGTGCATCAGGAGTGACCGGTTTGTTCCCCTTGCTCTGCCACCCGGTAGGGCATACAGAGGTAGTGCATGACGCACCACGCTCCACCCCCACACGACCCAATGAGCCGCTAGAAGAAAAACGGTGAAGTAATGTGTATAGAGCGCAGCTGCCATAGTGACAGCATACGCGGTTGCGATCCACAGGTTGAAAGGCTCAGATGCAGAAGCGACGCGCTGCGAAGCTCCCAGCAACCGTAACCAGAGATAAGTGCCCATCACCCCCAGAAGCGTCAACAGGGTGTACATGCGCGCTTCCTGCGCATAGTAGACATGGAACGGAGAGAGAAGCGCGAGCGAGAGCGCCACCCACGCTCCCGAGGTGCCCAACAGGCGATGTGCCAATCGCCACAGCAGAGGAAGGGTTAGCGTTGCGCACAACACCGAGGGAAATCGCAGGGCATATTCTGAAGTACCCGTCAGACGCACCCAAAACCAGAGGAGATAGTAATACAAAGGGGGTTGAATGTCGTTCGCAGTCCAGACCGTCAACTGTGGCAAGGCCATTTGGGTGAGGTGCCAACTCACGGCCTCATCGTACCATAGGCTCTGAGCCTCCAGGCGATAGACGCGCAGGGCAAATCCGACCAGCATCATGCCCATCAGCGCGATGCCGGATAGTCTTATGATGTTCTGGGGTGTCGCAGCGCCGGAGCCGGGTTGGTAGGGCATGTTCACACCTATGCATTGGTGAAGCGATACGAGATAGCAACGGCTGACACGCCGATGGGGAGATGGTCACACCCGCAGCCGACCAATCGGATCGAGCTCCTGGCGC
Source organism: Anaerolineae bacterium (assembly GCA_025062175.1). Taxonomy (GTDB): domain Bacteria; phylum Chloroflexota; class Anaerolineae; order 4572-78; family NAK82; genus NAK82. The sequence continues at coordinate 2,622 of JANXAX010000251.1, forward strand.
AAGATACACAACTCCTCCGCGGAAGGTGGGGCGACGACATCCAGCGCAGCCGCTACGCGCAGCGGCCAGCTGACCTGTTCCTGAACGCTCTCGACAGTGCAACCAGGATAAAGGGAAGCCAAAAACATCTCATGGGTGACGTGGTCAAAGCGGAAGATCCCCATGTCAGTGACCACGGCGGCAGGCCCTTCGCCGTAGCGGCCCAGCCGTGCACGCGCGTCACCCCCTTGCAGAAAACCCGGACTGGTGACAAAGTCGAGCTTTTCGACAAATGTGCGACGACTGAGCCGGGTAATGATCAACACGCGGCGGCACATCAGCGCGATCTCGCAGGCGCCACCACTGCCGGGAAGGCGCACTTTGGGCCGCTGATACTCACCGATCACCGTGGTGTTCAGGTTGCCATAGCGGTCAATTTGGGCGGCGCCTAAGAATCCGACGTCGACCAGCCCGCGTTGCAGATAGTATTGGAGTAGTTGGGGCATCGGCATCACACCGACCGCCCCACTCACCAGACATGGGTCGCCGATGGAGAGTGGCAACCGACTCGGGCGCGCGCCATAAACGCCCGACTCGTAGATCAGCTCTAGATGAGGAGCCACGATGCGCTGTGCCAGGTTGCAGGCGATGTTGGGCAAGCCGATCCCCACAAACACCACCCGAGCGTCTGCCAGCTCCCGCGCAGCGGCTACGATCATCATCTCGGAAGCGGTGTAGTTGCCCATGCCCTTGCCGTCTCAGCAATACCGTCCGTAGTTCACCTGGCCGCTCCAAGCCTCACCCGGCTTGAGGCGCTGCCACACCTGGCCGCCCAACTTCTCCGCATACTCCGCGCGCCCAGAAAGACCATATACCCACTCGTCCAACCATTGCAGCAAAGTCGCGTGCTCACGCGAGATGGTATCCCAGGTGATATAGGCTTCGGTGTCACGGTCATAATAGCCTTGTACATAGGACGGATGCGCCCCGAACGGCTCGTGCACCACGGCATCCACAATTAAAGCCGGGATGGCAGTGCGATTAGGGTCGGCGCGGATGACTGCCTCGTCGACAATCTCCTCGGCGACGACGATGACATGCCGCGCGGCAAAAGCCGCCTCGACCTGCACACCCAGCAATCCCCAGATTTGGGCGTTACCCTCCCGGTCAGCACGTTGCACGTGGAGGATTGCCACATCGGGATGCAACGGCGGCACGACAAACACTGTTCCGCCGCCATAGGGATCCTCGACCTGGCGGATCACCGGGTTGACGCGCAGCAAGTCCGAACCGGCGAAGGTGCGCAGCGGATAGAATGGCAGTCCGGCAGCTCCCGCGATATACCGCGCGACCATGCCGAAATGGGTATACTCCTCCAGCTCCAGCGGCGCCGGCACCCCTTGCTCTACCGCCCGACGGATGGCACGCAAAGAGCCCACGCCCGGATTGCCCAAATAAGAGAAGATGAGCTTACGCGCGCAGCCGGCAGCCACCATCTGGTCGTAGATCAGGTCTGGCGTCAGCCGACACAGGATCAGGTCGCGTTTGCGCTGCCGGATGATCTCGTGACCTGCCGCAAAGCAGATCAGATGGGTAAAACCTTCGATAGCCACGCAATCGCCATCGTGCACCAGTGCGGCGATGGCTTCGCGCATCGTGGTCAGCTTGCTCACAGGGCAACAGCCCTCCCGAGCGCTGTCAGGATAGCAGGAGAGCGAAGAACGAAGTGCCTATCACGCAGCCGGGCGTTC
>JANXAX010000252.1 GCA_025062175.1 Anaerolineae bacterium
TCCGCGCACAATGATGAACGTGCTCCTGGCGGCTAGCATCGGGGTGCTGCTGGCGCTGGGCGCTGCTTTCCTGCTGGAGTATCTCGACGACACGGTCAAGTCACCGGATGATCTGATGGCCACGGCCGGGTTGACCCCTTTAGGCGCCGTCGCGCGCATGCGAGGTGATGGTTATGAAAACAAGCTTGTCACGGCACGTCATCCGCGCTCGTCCATCGCGGAAGCGTATCGCACGTTGCGTACCAACATCCAGTTCTCCACGCTGGACAAACCGGCACGCACGCTGCTGGTCACTAGTCCCAGCACCTTGGAGGGCAAGAGTGTCACTTCGGCCAACTTGGCGGTCTCGATGGCCCAGGCCGGTTTCAAGACAGTCTTGATAGATGCCGACCTGCGTCGTCCGGCACAACACAAGATCTTTGGCCTGCCCAACCAGAGCGGTCTGACCAATGCCTTGCTACAAACTGGAGAGCCCTCCCTAGATGGCCATCTCCAGACGACTGGGATCGAGAACTTGCGCGTGTTGACCAGTGGTCCTATCCCGCCCAATCCGGCCGAGTTGCTCGGCTCGGCCAAGATGCAGGCACTGTTACAGCGGCTCAAGGAGGAGTATGATGTAGTGATCTTCGACTCGCCGCCCGCGCTGGCGGTCACCGACGCTTCAGTGCTGGCAACACGGGTGGACGGTGTGGTGTTGGTGACCGACAGTGGCAACACACGGCGCGACATGGTGGTGCGCGCGCGAGACACTCTGCGCAAAGTGGGCGCCAATTTGCTGGGTGGTGTAGTCAACCGCCTCTCGCCAAGGTCAGGCGGATATTATTATCATTATTATTACTATTACTACTATTCCGCCGACGGAGATGGCGAGCCGAAACGGAAGCACAAGAAGAAACATAATGATCAATTCGGGCAAGGGGGCTTCTTACGTAAATGGTTCGGACGCGCTCGCGAGCGTGGCTCAGACGGCGAACATGGAGAAGCACCCCTACCGTAGCAGCGCCGCTGGGATAAGGGGAAGTTGAGGGATTTTCCGTGTTGATTCGAGGAGAAGAAGATGGACCTGGTAGAGCAGTATATCGCCCAATTGCAGACTTGTCTGGCACAGCTTCCCTTAGAAGATGTGCGCGCGGTGATCGGTGTGTTGCAATATGCACGCTTTAATCATCATCAAGTGTTCATCATGGGCAATGGCGGCAGCGCAGCGACTGCTTCCCATTTTGCCTGTGATCTAGGCAAGGGAACAGCCGTGCCTGACCTGCCACGCTTCCGCGTGATTGCCTTGACTGACAACACCGCCCTGTTTTCCGCGTATGCCAACGACTTTGGCTATGAGTGGGTTTTCGCCGAACAGCTGGCCAATCTGCTCCAGCCGGGTGATGTGGTGATCGGCATCAGCGGCAGTGGCAACTCGGTCAACATCCTGCGCGCGCTGGAGCTGGCACGCCAACGTCAGGCGTTCACTATCGGGTTCACCGGCTTCGGCGGTGGTAAGATGAAAGAGCTGGTGGACCTATGCGTGATCGTGCCCAGCACATGCATGGAGCAGATCGAAGACGTGCACCTGATGCTGGAACATCTAGTATGTTCGTGTCTACGTCAGAGCACTCAGGCGAACTTGCTGTATCCCCTGCCGGAAGCACTTGTCTCACGTTTTCACAAAATCACCCCTTACAGCTCTGATGGGCGCGCGTCGGGCGATATTCCTTGACCGGGACGGGGTCATCAATGAAAATCGTTCTGACTACGTCAAATCGCTTGCCGAGTTCGTTTTCCTTCCCGGCGCGCTGGAGGCGCTGCAACGATTAGCTAAGTTGGATATGTCCATTGTCGTGATCAGCAACCAGTCTGCCATCAATCGCGGACTGGTCACACGGGCGGTGGTGGATGCTATCACTCAGGCGATGCGGGAACGGATCGAAGCAGCTGGTGGGCGCGTCGATGCTGTCTTCTACTGCCCACATCGCCCGGACGAAGGTTGTACCTGTCGCAAGCCGCAGCCGGGGTTGTTCCACCAGGCGGCGCTTCAGCTGGGGATTCAGCTGGTAGGCTCCTATGTGATCGGTGATGCACTGAGTGATGTGCAGGCGGCACTGCGCGTCGGTGCTCAGCCAATTATGGTGCTGACCGGTCGCGGTCGCGAGCAGGTGACACTGCTGGACGGATCTCTGCGCAGCTCTACCCCCGTCTTTGACGACCTGCTCGCTGCGGCGCGCTGGGTCTGGCAACGCGAAAATGGAAGATGGGAGCCTTAAGGGCTTGCGTTTGACCAAATGTCTCCAGCGAAGCAGGTCGGCAGGCAAAGAGGTTGTTTTTAGATGATCGCCGAGATGAATCCTCTGTCACGTCATAGACGATTGATTTTTGTCGCATTGTTGGGTGTGAGTGCCTTGCTGGCCTTGGCACGGTTTGATTCGTTTCAAGTGGGCACCTATTCCGATGATGCTCACTACATCGTGCTGGCGGGAAGGGTTGGTAAAGAGGAATTATACGCGCTATTAGGTACATACGACTTGTTCCAATACTGTTGGCAGCTGTCTTTGTGATCAATTCTGCTCTCCTGGCTTGGCATGCCCGGCTGGCCCTGGTCGGCTTCACCGAACTGAAGTCCCTCATCGCTGATCATTCCGGAACACAACCACTGGACATAACAAATTTGCGGTTGGCACTCCAGCGGACGGGGCAGGCGCTGGCTGCGGTCAGATGGCATGCGACCCCTTTCATCGTCCTGGCACCCTACTTCGGATGGTTGCCTGAATATGGTGACGATATTGCAGCTGTGCCTCATCTGCTGGAGGCCGTGCGCTCGCTGATCGAAGCAAGCCTGACATTGTTGGACGGGTTGGCGCCCCATCTCGAATCGTTGCGCCAGGGCACGGGCCCAGACCAGGATGGTCCATTGCCGATTCTGTTGACCACGCTTGCAGATGCTGCGCCGCAGCTGGCGCAAGCGGAAGTGCACCTGAGCCAGGCGGAAGCACACTGGGAACAGATACCCCACAATCGGCTGACACCTCAACTGGCTGAGCGACTCGCCCCACTTGCGCGCTATCTGCCGCTGTTGCGCACTGTCCTACAACTGGCCCATGTCGCACCTGCGTTGCTGGGTGACGATGGGCCGCGTCACTACTTGCTCCTGGCGCAGAACGAGGATGAGCAGCGTCCCACGGGAGGGTTCATCTCCGCGGCAGGATTGATCACATTGGATCGCGGGCGCATCACCGCGCTCCGATTCGATGACAGTTACGCCGTGGATGATCTGACCAAGCCGTACCCGGAGCCACCCGAGGTATTGCGTCGCACGATGTTGGCCGAGCTATGGCTGTTTCGGGATACCAACTGGTCGCCCGATTTTCCTACCAGTGCGCGCATCGCCGCCGATTTCTACACTTATGGGCGCGGCGTGGCAGTGGACGGCGTCGTCGCGTTCGACCAGAAAGCATTGCAGTACCTCTTAGAAGGACTGGGGCCGGTGACCATCTCCGGCACCGGTGAGACGATCCATGCCGACAACGTGATCGCAGCACTGCGGGTGCATTGGGCACCTGGACCGGGCCAACAGCAGGATGCAGCGTGGTGGGTGCAGCGCAAGTTCTTTATAGGGAAGCTGGCAGAGGCGATGCGCCGCAAGTTCGAGAGCAACTCGTTGGATTGGATAGCCCTGGCAGGAGCGCTGGAACGTGCCCTGGGTGAGAAACATCTATTGCTCTACAGCCCGCAGCCTGAGGTGGCCGGAATCCTGAACCGCGCTGGTTGGGACGGCAGCGTTCGCCCGTGGGAGGGCGACTATCTGATGGTGGTGGATGCCAATGTCGGGTTCAACAAGGCTAGCGCCCTGGTCACGAGGCAGGTCGAGCACACGGTGGCACTGGACGCAGCCGGGGGTGCAGAAATACACACGCGATTGACCTATTATCACACTGGTCGGCCCGGAGCTATATGTCGCCCCGAGACTCGCTATGATCCGATCTATGAGCAGATGATGCAGCGTTGCCTGTGGAACTATGTGCGGTTGTACCTGCCGGCGCAGGCGGTAATTGTCGCGACCCCGCGACGGGTGGTGCCGGCGGAGGAAATGCTCAGCGGCGAGGCCACAGGTGGAGAAGTAGATATCACTCCGGGCGAGGGGGATAAGCAGTCGCTGGGTCTGTTGTTTGTGTTGCCGCCTGGTGAGAACGCCACGCTGGAATATCGCTATCGGCTGCCAAACGGCACAGTGGTCCACCGAGTCGCGGCTGATACCTGGCAGTACGACCTCCTGGTACAGAAGCAACCTGGCAGCGATAATACGACCGTACAGGTGGTCGTACAGTTACCATCGGGTGGACGCCTGGTGCACAGCCTG